>JARRLN010000010.1 GCA_037386965.1 Nitrospirota bacterium | reverse complement strand
ATAGAGTACAAGAAAAACGTTGATTTTCCAAGGCATGAGGAAGGCCCGGACAATGGCCGGGCAATGAGCGCACCTAAGGTATTGATTTTTAAATAGGCGTGGTGTTTTCGAATCCCACCTCTCCGCCACCTTTTTCTTTATTCAACGTGTTGCCTCCCTTTTTGTGCACGAAAAACCGTCACCAAATCGTCACCAACGGTTTTAAATAATTTCAACTCTGCTATTTGTCTTCCTTCCTGTAACAAACGGTTGACATTAGTCATCAGGAAATATAGATTACATCCAGGACCCTGCACCCGCGGAGATTATGAAAGTCCCGAGGATTCCTTCTCGTATCCTGCAACAATTCTTTCCTAGCCTTCTGTGAATATCTCGACTAATCAAAGCACGGCCGCAATAGATGGTAAAAAAGACTTGACTTTTACAACTATAGTTAGTAGAACACGCGGAACCAGGTAGCAGGCCGTCACGCCAGAGGAACTTTGCTTTTAGGAAGATAAGATAACAAGGATAGTTGATCATGACCGAATTAAATCCTTTTCAGGAAAAATGCGAGGGAGAACTGGCAAGACGACTTGCTCTCCACGGTGTTCACATTACGGACAGAAAAATTGTAGAAGGAGCGCCTACATCATTTTCGGAAGCCGAAACCTTCATTGAAGCAATTATTGGCGATATTTCCATATGGATCTATGATGACTCCGCTGACGTCAAATCTGATACTGGGACACAGTGCTTTGAAGCTCCGGATTATAGGACAGAAGATGAACTCATAAAGGCTTTTGTAGATAAAGTTGTGTCTCTTCTGAGGGAGGGCGAAAGAGGACAATTAGGTTATTGGGCAAAGGGACTTGGAAAGGCGGATCAGGGTGGCATTTTCATCTTGCTCCTGCAATTGTTCAAAAAATCGACCTATGACTCGAAGGCTAGAAATTAGAGGATTTTATTTCAAGAACATTGAGGTATGTGGTCTAGTGAAATGATGCTGCAGCCCGATGAGCGGATATATTTTCTGGAATGTACTTCATATTCAGAAAATAATCCTCAAGGATACGATGATCTGCCTGTTTTCCACCGAGATGTCTGGCCCTTGATTGAGAATAATATTGATTCCATAGAGACGATTTATATATTTCCACCACATGAGGAAGAACCAGAGGTCATCGAGAAGGAAATCATCAAGAATCTCTATCGCGAACAGTTGAGATGGCGAAATGTTAAGCACAGAAGCTATTACGGAGGTCATCTCGACGTTTACTTCAGGACCAGCGACTTATCCTTCATATCACGCTTGATCAGCCTTTGGCGACAGCCGTGTCCGTTGATGAATACAGTAGAAGACTTAAAGATCGAAGATTATAAAATTATCTTCCTTAGGAACATAACGAAAGAAATGGACGAGTCTTACGTTCTGTTCGGATTCGGGCACGATGGAGATCCTTTATATCTTTTTGGTCAAGTGAATACTCTGGCCACTATTGCAGACGAGAAGAGAAGAGGCTCTCAGGTAGATGGCCTGGACAATCCGACAGCGAAAGGCGGTGATTTTTTCGAGTGAAGAAGCAAAGCCCCGCGTTAATGTGGCTCGCCCTGTGTATTTCTTTTCGAATGGTACGATAGATAGTATGCTGAATAATTGCGAAGTAGCCTATGTACACCGCGCTCCATTGCATCATTTGATTTCGCACACTTGGAGGGGGGAAGTCGTAGTTATCAAAAATCGAAGCCGGCGCGGACTTCAGAAAGAAAGGTATGACCTTGCGCTCGCCGTGCTTCAGGGCCTCCGCCGCCTTGTGGGTGCCGGCGAGCTCGAAAGGGCCCACCTGCCTGAGGAAGTGGAGGCGCAGACGGCAGTCCCCGGAAGCCGCCGCCCAGCTTTCCCCTCCTTCTCCTCCCTGAGACCGAAGTGCTCCACGAGCTTCCCCTAGGCCTCCCTGAGCAGATCCTCGTCTGAGAGGAAGATGTAGAAAATATGGGAACATATTAGCAGCGTGCTGTTTCCTTTGTCTTCCCCTATATCCGGAAGAGCCCCCGCTATGCCGCCTGGGAGAAGCACCCCCAGTAGGGGGCCAGGTGCTTCTTGACCGTCTCTATGACCTTCCTGGTTTCCTCCAGGCTGCGCCCCCTGCCGAGCCCTGGCGGGGCGGGATAGGGCTCCTCAAGCTCCAGCTCTACGCCGGTGAGCCCGCAGATGGATGCCAGCCACCCCCGGGGCAGGAGCAGGCCCTCACGGTCGTAGCCCGAGCCCACAAAGCTCACCACCTTGCCCCCGCACACCCTGTGCGCGGTCTTCCGCACCCGGCCTGCGATGTCCCGGAGCCCTTTGAGGGTAAGCCCCATCTGCGTTATGCCATCGCTATAATGCGTGTCGCTCCCGTCCACCATGAGGATGACCTCGGGCCCGTACTCCTCGGCCACCGGGGTGAAGACCTCCTCCAGGGCCATGCCGTAGGCCTCGTCGCCCGTATGGGGCGGGAGGGGAACGTTGATGGAGTATCCCTCCCCTTCGGCCTCCCCGGTCTGCTCCACCCTGCCCCAGGCGGGTCCTGGGTATAGGGTGCCGGTGTCCTGGTGGAGGGAAAGCAGGAGGACCTGGGGGTCCCTCGAGAAAATCTGGTACAGGCCTTCGCTGGCGTGGGCATCGGTGTCGATGATCATCACCCGCTCCACCCCATGGTTTCGTATCAGGTTCCTGGCACAGATGCCGGTGTCACTGAAAACCCCGAACCCCCGCTCCTGCTCCCGGGAGGCGTGCTGCACGCCCCCGCCGATGGAGGCCGCCTTCTCGAACTCCCCGGTCTGCACCAGCTCCCCAGCCAGCTTTCCCGCACCGGCCATGAGCCTGGCCGCCCTTACCAGAGGAGGGGAAAGGGGGGTGTCCATGGGGTCCCGGCTTTCGCACCTCTTCGTCGGTGGCATAGGGCGGCTCCACCACCTGGAAAAGAGGGTTGTCACCCAGCTTCTCCTCGAACAGGCGCATGAAGTTCCGGTATCTTTCTGCGGTGAGGACGTGACCGAGGTCGTATTCCCGTATCTTCTCGCTGTAGAGGATTGCCGTGGCCATCGCTCACCCCAAATGAGAACGCTCTTCCCATTTTCCCGCGCTTTGCCCCGTTCGTTAACCCTTCTTTTTTGAAACAGCGGCTCCGGTCTTCTCTCAGAGGCAGCCCACTGCCCCTCGGTGCGCACCGCATGGTCGGAGCCGGAGTGCTCGGTGAAGACACGGAAATAGTACTGCTCCTCCTTGCTCCTGATTACCGGGTGCTCCGCCTTCCACTGCTCGAACTCCGCGTCGCTCATCTTCTCCTCGAAATACTGCGGGAGCACCTGGGCGGAGCCCGAGCTCTGGGAGAACTCCTGCTTCACCCTCCAGACCACGGAGCAGGGAAGCATGTCCTCGAAGGCCTTCCGGAACATCCACTTCTCCACCGTCTGGTCCCCCTCGCTCCTCATCAGGTAAGCTCCGAACGCTTTCGGGCGAGGAAGTTTGCCGAGTCCTTTCGAGACACGGCTTTCTAAAAGTCCGGCGCCGAGGCAGCCATATTGCCATATAGAAAAGACTTCAAGTCAGTACGATCACCGTTCCGGTCTCGGCACATGGCAACCTGCGCATTGGTACATTGCTGTCCATCATATGACAATCAGCCCTCCCGCGAAGCGAATTCGAAGCGTGAGTCGCGCTGCCGCTGCCCTCAACCGTAAACCCCAAGCAGAAGTTCTCCCTGTGACAGAGCCATTTGGCTTTTGACGAGTTGCGCTCTTCTTCCTGGAAGCCGCAAGGGTCTCAATTTCGAATAACTACGACTTCCCCCTCCAAGTGTGCAAGAAGCACGAGGTGATTAATGTTGCGGCATATACCACCCACAAAGCCGTGGCTTCAAGACGGGATAATTCGTTGATTAGTCTTGAACTCCTCAGTTAGTACGCCGCATCGAGCACCTGGCGCATCTTCTGCAGGAGTTCTACAGGCGCGGTTGCGAACAGATACCATCCTTTGCCACGTTCGTGTAAATGGACCTGTTGACGAGGCCAGAGAAATAGTGTCCAAGCAACCGAAAATGAGACATTGGCAAAAAAACTGTTAACGCGACCACAAGAAGAGAAATCGCCGCTTCCCGAAATTTCGAGAAGGATGGCCGGACAAAAAGCCAAATAACAAGGCCTAGCAGTGACACGCAGACAAACACAAGACCCAGTATAAACGGTATTAGGAATGTGACGTCGCGAATGTATAACCTGAAGGCGAGATATATAAGCAGAACCAGGCAGCCGGTATAAATCCCAACTTTAAACAATCGCGGCATTATCAGCATCCTTCTTCATGTTGCCAACAACTTGATTTACCTTTTTGGTCATCTTAACACAAACAGGAAGATCCCGAAACGGGGATAAATGTCTTTGATCTCTATCCGGGCCGGGTTTTCAGGGGCTCTCCTCCTTGCGGGGCAGCTCTACCGTCACTTCCGTTCCCTTCCCGGGCTCGCTCTGGATGCGGATGTTTCCTCCGTGCTCGTCGACGACCTTCTTGGCTATCGCCATGCCCAGGCCCGTCCCGGCGCTCTTTGTCGTATAGAAGGGCGTGAAGATTTTTTGGAGGGCTTCCCTGTCGATACCCGGCCCGCTGTCTTTTATTCTGGCCAGGACGTTGCCCTTTTCCATGCGTGCCGAGACCGACACGGTCTGGCCCTGCGCCGATGCGTCCACGGCGTTGTCGATGAGGTTTGTGAACACGCGCTCGAGGCGGTAGTGGTCCGCCATGGCGGTTAACGGCTCGGCGGGAAGGTCAAGCGAGAGGCCCACGGCGCGTTTCTCGGCCTTGGCCCTGCAGAAATCGCACGCCCGGCGCACCGCTTCCGAAACGTCGTTTTCCTCAAGCGAGAGCGTGGCAGGCCTGGCAAAGTCCAGTACGTCGCTCACTATCTTCTGCATCGTCCGGGCCGATTCCGATATCACCCGTGCGGATTCCCGGGCGTTCCCCTTGCCCTTTTCAATCCGTCCGGCAAAGCCGAGAATGGTAATCAGAGGGTTCTTGAGCTCGTGCACGATGGTCGTGGCCGCCTGCCCCAGGCCGGCGAGGTATTCGGCCCTCTCGGCCTGCCTGCTCGATTTCCTTTCCCGGTCCACCAGGAGGCCGGCGAGGACCGAGAATATCCCGAAGAGCACGAGATGCAGCAGCTGGTCGGTGAGGGTGAGGACCGTCTCGACCCGGGAGAAGAAAATATACGGAAGGTAAAGCGCGCAGACCAGCACGAACGTCAGTATCGCACCCCGCGACCCGAATGCGATAGCCGCGATAAGGACCGGTATGTAGTAAAGCTCGGTATATATCCTGTGGAGCTCGCGGATGCCGGGGGCCTCGGAGTAGTGCAGATAGGTAATAAACGCCGTAATGACGACAATGACGATTATGGGGAGTCTTTTTCTCTGCATCGGGCCTCGATGTGTTTTCGAGCCTCATGCGGACTCGTTTAAAGGTCCCTCCTCCAGGGCTTTACGCTTCGGCCTTCTCCGCCTTCAAAAACCGCGCATGTACGGCCGCGATGACGGTGCTCGGCGGCACGGGCACCGCTTCCGTTGCCCCGGAGGCATCGTGATTTTCGCCAAAGAGGGTTATTCTTTCACGTATTTTTCCGGTGCGAGGTCGAAGGCCTTCTTGCAGTCGGCGGAGCAGAAGGAATACGTCTTGCCCTTGTACGTTGAGACGTGTTCCGCCCTGGCCGCGTCCACCTTCATGCCGCACACGGGGTCCCGGGCCGTTCCGGCGCCTTCCCCCGCAGCCTCCGATACCGCGGGGCGCCCGCCGAGGTCCTCTTTCGCATGGAGGAGCTTCTCTTTGCGCGCCTCCAGGCCCCGGCGGTAGGCCGAGAGGTCCTCGGCTATTTCGGCAAACAGGGCCTTGGCCACCTCGTTGGAGGAGGCCTCGGCGGAGCGCCGGAAGAACTCCTCCTCCGCCTCCTGCCTGGCGATTGCCAGGTTGAGAATTTCAATCATGTCCTCGATGTCACGGAATTGCGCCACTGCGCCCTCCTCACGGGCTTAACGATGGTTCAGCCGGCCGCCGTAGTACCCCTCGGCCCCGGCCCCCAGAAGAAGAAGCAACATGCCGAACGAATAGAGCCATAACCACCCGGTATGAAGCGCGTCGGGGAAGACGGAGCGGATGAAGACCAGAAGAAAGCTCAAGGCAATCATGGCAAAGGCTATTCTCATCTTGTATATGAATACCTTGCCCTTCATTCCTCTGTACCGGCCTTTCCATGTAAGCCAGCCGCTCAGTGCCGTGGGCAGCATCGCAGCCGCGCCGGCGAGAAGGCTGACGTATGCCGACAGCTCGAAGCACGCCCGTGCGGTCGCATGGTGCAGGGCCATGAACCCGAACGAGAGCATGAAGAAGGATATCGGAAAATGGGTGAACACCACGTGCCAGTGTATCTTGTATTTAAGAAGTACCGCCCGCCGGCCCTGTGCAGGTGAGGTGCTCATTTCACTCCCCCCGGCCCCGCCCCGGATTTACACATAGATGGTATCACCGGGGAGACCGTTGTCAAGCGCGGTTCACAATCTTTTCATAATTATTTAAAGGGTTCTTTTCATGCACGGATGCCGCGCCCGCGCATCGAGGCTCTCTCGAAGGGGGAAGCGTGCTCCCCTCCGGGGATTGCCTGGCCGCCCGTGACGGGGTATATTTCTTCAGAGAAAGGAGAGCGTCACGGCAATGCCGCCCCCGCCGCCCAAGCCGGTCCGCTGCGAGGTCCTCACCTGGAGGAGGGTGGCCCGGGACTGCAAGGCCCTGGCCGGCAAGATAAGGGCCTCGGGCTTCAGCCCGGACATGGTCGTGGCCATAGGGAGGGGAGGCCTCGTACCGGCACGGGTCCTCTGCGACTACCTGCACATAAAGGACCTCACGACGGTGAAGGTGGAGCACTGGGGGATAACGGCCGCGCCCGGCGAGAAGGCGGTTTTGAGGTTCCCCCTCTGCGTGGACATAAAGGGCAGGAGGGTGCTCGTCGTGGACGACATTACCGACACCGGCGACACCCTGGACGTGACCCTTGATTACCTGGGCCGGTTCCGCCCCGCCCAGCTCAGGTCCGCGACCGTCCTGCACAAGGCGGTCTCTAGGACGGTGCCGGACTATTATGTCCGCAAGCTCGTGAAGTGGCGGTGGGTGATATTCCCCTGGCACTTCTGGGAGGATGCCACCGCCTTCATCCGGGGACTGAGAGAGGCCGGCTTTAGGGACCCCGGGACCATCCGGCTGCAACTGCGGAGCCGCTACCGCCTGGAAGTCCCGGAGGAGACGGTCAGGGAGATACTGAAGGAAATCGGCGGCGGCTAAGAGGCGGCAAGGCTTTCAGGATTCCGGCGCCAGGAGATAGAGACTGAAAGTGGAACCCGCCCCCGGCGCGCTCTGCACCTTGACGAACCCGCCGTGTTCCTCCGCTATCTTCTTTGTAATGGAGAGCCCCAGCCCGGCCCCTCTCGCCCCGGCCTTCCGGGTGAAGAAAGGCTCGAAAATATATTTCTGGTCCTCCGGCTCTATCCCCCGGCCCGTATCTCCCACTTTCACCGTCACATAGGACCTCTCCTTGGCGGCTTTCATGCCCGCTGCGACGGTGAGTGTGCCGCCGCCGGGCATCGCGTCTATCGCGTTGGATATGAGGTTTTCCACGGCCTCCAGGAGGAGTTCTCCGTCCGCATCTATCTGCGGGAGCTCCTGGTAGGACCTCTTTATGGTTATGGACTGTTCGCTGCAGATTTCCTCGAAAGTCCTGAGGGCCCTCTCGCTTATGTCACGGACGTCGCACTTTCTCACGCGAGGCTTGGCGACGCCCGAAAAAGTGAGGACGTTGCGCAGGATGTTCTCCAGCCTCGCAACCTCGAAAATGATGACCCCGGTGTACTCCTTCTCCGCGGTGCCTTCCTCGAATCTCTTGTCAAGCCTTCTGGCGAATCCCCCGATGGCGGTCAGGGGGTTTCGGATCTCGTGTGCGACACTGGCGGTCAGTCTCCCGAGCGCCGCGAGTTTTTCGGATTCGGCGCACTGCTCCAGAATCCTCCGTTTATCCGTTTCCGAGCGGTGCCGCCCGATGATGCCGGCCAGGGCGTCGGCAACCGCCGAAAGAAACTCCTCTTCCTCCTTGGTCCTCCGGTGCCCTTCCTCCACTACCAGGTTGATAAGGCCGAGCACCTCCTCGCCCGAAACCACCGGCTGACAGTAATGCCCGTGGGAGAATTCCTCCGGGCAGCGGATCTCGTGGCGGTTGTCGACATGGTCCGCAAATACCATCGTCCGGGCGGCTGCCGCCCGTCCGCACAGGCATTTCCCGAAGGGAACTTTCTCGCAGAAGACGTGCCGGGAACCCGGCAGCGTGCGGGAGGCCTTTAGAACGAGCACGTCGGGCTCCTCTCCCACCAGGTAGATGGCGCCCACGGGCTCCGGTGAGAGGCCCGGCACCCCGAGGACCAGGTCAAGAATGCGCTCAATCTGTTCCTCTATCGGGACCGGCTCGAGCGCGACCTTCAAGACGGAGCTGATGGTCTTTTGAATGACGTAGTTCTGCTCGACCCTGAACCGGTAATTCTTCATCGTTACACCACCTTTGCCTCGACCGGAACCTGGTCTCTTAAATAATAATGTAGCACAAATTACGTTTCCTCCATAGGGCCCGCTCCTCCTTGGATTTTAAAGATAATGTGCCCCTTGGGGAGGCCTCCGCCGCCACCGGGCGGCCACCGTGAAGCCCCCGAGCTGCAACCTGCGGGTGGTTGCTCTCTTTCCCGGTTGTACTATACTTGAATTTAGTCCGTGCAGCCTTTTCCGATGCACCGCGGTTTTCTGGCCATGCATGCTCAGACACTGAAGAAGTGGCGCGAGAGGAATCACTTCAGCCTGGAGGACCTGGCCTCCGTCCTCGGCGTCCGTCCCGAGGTTCTCCTGGAATGGGAGAACGGGAAAAGACGCCAGCCCTATTCCCTCGGCCTGGTGCTGGAGGAAATAGAGTCGAAAGGACGCCGGTGGGCTTCGGAGAAGCTGAAGGATAAAGTCGGCTTCCTTGACAACCTGATTGCGGAAGTGGAAGACGGCTCTCGCCCCTAGGGCGGGATTTCCGATTCCCCTTCATCGCGACGCACTTTTCCCGCTCGCCCCGGCCGACACGCACGTTTCCCTCCAGGGGGCCGCTCTCGCGGACGCCGTTGACATCCCTTTCCGCAGTGCTAGCATGTGGATAAATCTGTTATTATCAACGCGATACGCGCCCGGGTGAAGGGGAACAACGGCGCCCGGTCCTCCCGGGGGGCGCCCGCAGCCATGAGAGGGAGGATGAAAGAGGAGACATCCAGCGTCAGGGAAGACAGATGGAAAACGATTTGATCTTGAAAGTGCAGGACCTCAACGTGGAGCTGGACCACCGGCGCGTTATCGAGCACCTTTCCTTTACCGTGAAAAGAGGGGACATCGTTACCATTTTGGGCCCCAACGGGGCGGGAAAGACGGTCCTGCTGAAATGCCTGCTGGGGCTCTTGCCTTACGCCGGAGAGATAAGCTGGGAAAAGGGCATCAAGACCGGCTATGTCCCCCAGAGGCTGCCGTTCATAAGGGACATCCCGCTGAGCGTCATGGATTTCTTCGCCCTCAAAAAGGTTTCCGAAGAGGAGGTGCGGGATATCGTCAGCGCGGTGGGGTTCAGCGAGGAGTTTATCGGGCGCAAGATAGGCGACCTTTCCTCGGGACAGTTTCAGAGGATACTGATAGCCTGGGGCCTGGTCGGCAATCCCCAGGTGTTGCTCTTCGACGAGCCGACCACCGGCATCGACATCAGCGGCGAGGAGACCATCTACAACCTCCTGGCGAAACTCAGGGAAGAGCGGCATCTCACCGTTCTGCTGGTTACGCATGACCTGAGCGTGGTGTATCAGTTTTCAAACCAGGTCATCTGCCTGAGCAGGAAGGCGACGTGCCACGGCCCGCCCCGCAAGGTGCTCACCCCCGAGAGCCTCCAGGACCTTTACGGCGGCGAAGTGAAATACTATCAGCACGGGCACGAATGACGGCCATGCCGGGTCAACTGTGGTTAAGCCTGACGGCGGGCATTTTTATCGGCGGCGTGGCCGGATACCTGGGGTCTCTGATGCTGAGCAAGAGGATGGCCCTCGTCGCCGGCCCCCTGGGGCATTTGGCCCTGCCGGGGGTGGCCCTGGCCCTGATATACGGCTTCGACGTATCGCTGGGCGCTTTCCCCTTCGTCATTCTGGGTATCGTTTTCATCTGGCTGTTCGAACTGGGAACACACCTGCCCATGGAAGCGCTGACCGCCGTCGTCTTTGCCTCGGGCGTGGCCGTCGCTTTCCTGTTCTTGCCCATGGAACAGGCGGAGGCGGCCCTGGTGGGCGACATCTCCAGGATAGGCCTCTGGGAAACGGTCGTCTCCGTGCTTGTCGCCCTTGTCCTTTTCGTTGTCATAAGGAAAATCTACCCGGACATGGTCCTGGTCAACATTTCCGACGACCTGGCGCGGTCCAAGGGCATAAACGTCAAGAAACACAATCTCGTCTATTTGCTCCTGATTGCCGTCATCGTCGCCCTGGGAGTCAAGATGGTCGGCGGCCTCCTGACGGCGGCGCTGGTCGCCATTCCGGCCGCCGCCGCGCGGAACCTGAGCAGAAATCTGTCCCAGTATGCCTTCGGGGCGATGGTTATCGGCGCGGTGTCTTCATCCGCGGGGATAGTGCTTTTCAAGCTGACCGGGTTTCCCGCCGGCCCCCTGATCATCCTGGTAAGCACGGCAATCTTTTTCGCGTCGATATTTTTCAGGAGATGAAGGACTTTCAAAAGCACGCCGGAACCTTCCCCGGAACCGGGAGCTTCCGCATCCGCCGGCGGCGGACGCCCGGAACTCCGTCCGCCCCACCCGTACGGGGAACATAACCCTACCGGCCGAAGGGCCTCGCTTCGACCGCGCCGCGCCGCCTGAATGTATCCCGTTCTTTTGGCCCGGCCACGCCCGGGGGGCGGCAGCGTCCTGCACAACCACCCGGCCCTTCGGCCTGCCTTGCCTTGTATTTCCGGTCGCCCCTGCGTCACTGGTGATGCTCGTGCGTTTCCGCCCCGCCGTGCGCCGTCGCATCCATGTGGAGCCGCTCAACGTAGTGCGTGAACTCCACGTAGGCCCGGACAAAGGCGCGGCCTGCCGCAACGCTGTCCTGGGCGTGCTCACTGCGCGTGTACGCGCGCTGGAAACGCTCGCGGATTCCCTCCCGGACGGCCTCGGTGACCAGCCGGACGAGCCCGTCGACCTTCCCGCTAGCAAGCGCCCGGTCGGCCTGCTCTACCGCCGGCTCCACGGCTCCGGCAGGCTTGAGCCCGGTGTAGGGCGCCCCTTCGCCGGCCCTGTGGATGCGCACCAGCGTCTCGAAGAAGTACATGTCGGCAAGCTCCCGCGCCTCCGGCCCCTTCTTTCTGACGGCGAGGGCCTTCTCGAACATCTCCCTTATTTCTGCTTCGTCCTCCTTCCTCACCCACTTCAGCACGGGCGTGATGTCGCCCGTCTCCAGGGCCGTCTTGGCCGCGGCCACCACCGGCCCGCCCAGCGTGTCGCAGTGCGCGGCGGCCCCGCCGGGCAAAGCAAACAGAGAGGCAAGGAAAACCCCCGCCGTCAAAAGGACTGTTCTGGGTTTCATGGAACACCTCCCGATTCTCCGTGGGCTTTGATGCGTCCACAGGCGGCCCGAACCACGTGCTCGGGCCGCCTTCTTTATTTGAGCTTGGCGTGCGCTGCCCGGAAGACCTCCGGAAGGAGCGCCGTTTCAAGCCACCGAAAGCTCAAGGTGCCGAGGAACATCCCCCTCTGATTGTAGCAAGAAAGGAGCGGAAGTAAATGTGCGGGAGGCGCGTGCCCGAAAGGCCATGGGCCGCTCCGGGCGCCTCGGCCCACGGCAAGGGATGCTGAAAAGATAGGGGTGAAAAGCGGGGTCGCGAATACGGCCTCTTTCAGCTTCCCCTTCTAGGCCTTACGCCCTGGGTGCGTTTCTGCGGATGAGCTCCCGCTCGAGCTCTTTCACGGACGTTCCCCCGTCCTCAAAGAAAAGCTCATCGTCTATCTCCATGGCGGGGAATTTCGGAAGGGAAGGGCGGCCGAGCCTGCCGGCCTCGGGCTTTCTGATTATCTCGACATCGAAGGCGTAGGATTTTCCAAGCTCCGCGACCACGGAGCCGATGGTTTTTCACCGCCGTCCCTGCGGGTCATTCAGAAAAAGCCTTATCAGCATGACGGCACCTCCTTGCTCCGTGCGCATCCCCCTTGCCGGGGGCTTCGAATGCTACTGTAGGCGTGCCGGGGCGATTTGTCAAGGCGCTCCGTGCAGAGCGTGTCCCGGGGCACGGTCGTCCCGGCTCCCCTCCGGAGGCCGCCTCGCGCGGTCCTTTGAGCGCCCTTCGGGACGGCGCTACCACTGTTCGACCCTTCTTCTTTATAATAGGATGCTGAGGAGGAGCCTTATGCGTAACGTCGTGGTCCCGCTCGTCGTTTTTATCCTTGTGGCCGCCGCCGTGCCGGCCGCTGCGGTGCAGCTCATCGAAGGGCCGCTTCTGCCGGAGCATGAAATAAATGTGACCGTGGAGCCGTCCAAGCATCTGCTGACGGGCAGGGTGCGGGTGATTCTGCCCGTGGAGAAACAGTACACGGTGGACCTGGGAAAGCTCCGCTTGACGGGGGTCGCCCTGAACGGCGAGATGCTGGACGTTACGCCCACTGACGGGGTCTTCACGGTCGGCCCCACGGCCGGCGTCCTCGTCGTGGGCTTCGAGGGCGTTTTCCCCGGGAACGAGATCGTGAAGGACGAAGAGCTTCCCGTCGTCAGGGAGGGCATCATCGACAAGGAGGGGCTTTTCCTTACCGGCCACTGGTACCCCATTGTGCAGACCGAGGACCACCTGGCCTACTACCGGCTGACCGTTACCCTGCCCGACGGCTTCGTCCCCGTGTCGGAGAACGACGAGATACGGCCGGAGGGCCTCCCCGGGAACCAGACCCGGTATTCCTTCCGTTTCAAAAACCCCCTTCCCGCCCTGACCCTCACGGCGGGCCCGTACAGCAGGAACGCCGGCTACGTGGGCAACACGGTCATCTACACATATCTGTTCCCCCGGGACGCGAAACTGTCGGACATTTACATCGAGCAGGCCAAGAAGTACATCCGCTTCTATGAAGAGGTGCTCGGGGATTACCCTTACAGGCACTTGTTCATCGTCGAGAACGTCCTGCCCGAGAGCCATTCCATGCCCACCTACGCCCTTTTGGGATGGGACATCGCCCGCCGGCCGTTCCTGGCCGAGCCCATCGTGGCCAGGGACGTTTTGAGCCAGTGGGTGGGCAATTCCCTCTATGTGGACGTCCATCAGGGAGACTGGGGGGACGGGCTGACGGCCTTCCTTTCGGAGCACCTCTTTGCCGAGCGGAAGGAAAGGGACGCCGCCTTCCGCAAGAAGGCCCTCGTTACCTATAACAACTACGCCCAGGGCGGCGGCGGCACGAGCCTGGCCGACTACAAGGGCCCCGAGGACGCCGCGGGCCGGGCCATGATGCAGGGCAAGGGGGTGGTCTTTTTCCACATGCTCGACAGGAAAGTGGGAAGGGACGCGCTCTTTCAGGCCCTACAGCACCTGGTGAAGATACGCCGTTTCAAGATGGCCTCCTGGACGGACGTGAGGGAGTCCTTCGAGGTGGCCTCGGGGAAGGACCTCAAGGAGTTCTTCGCCCAGTGGGTCGAGCGGCCGGGGGTGCCCTCCTTTACGGTGAGCGAGCCCCGCGCCCTGCTTCTTGACGGGAGCTACAGGGTGACCTTTACCCTGAGGCAGCAGGGCAAGCCCTACCGCTTCAGTCTCCCCGTGGTCGTCGACACGGAGGCAGGCGCCCACGAGACGGACGTGGAGGTAACCGAGCCGGTCCAGTACGTGTCGCTCAAGACCCCGGGGCAGCCCACGGAGCTCGTCGTCGACCCCGGGTACGACGTTCTGCGGGTGCTTGACGAGGACGAGACCCCCCCGGTGTTGTCGGCTTTTCTGGGCAGTCCCGAGCGCATCGTTGCCTTGCCCGGGGACGACGCGGAACGGAAGAAGTACGCCGCACTTCTCGAAACATTGAGAGAACGGGGATTTACCCTGAAGGACGAAACGGAGGTGACTGACGAGGAGATCCGCAAGGCGTCGTTCATGGTGCTGGGGCACGGAAGCCCCGTGCTTGGGCGCCTTTACGCCGGAGACGCGCCGTTCCGCGAGGCCCTCGATAAAGCGGGCCAGCCCCGCGGGGGGGAAGCGGCCCTGGAGCTGGCCGTCCGGAAGAACCCCCTGAACGGGAGGCGGGTGGTTGCCTCGGTAGAGGCGGCGGAGGCCTTCCAGGTGCTGAGTTCCTCACACGCCTTTTTCAGGGACGACGCTTCCTCCGTGCTCGGATTCAGGGACGGCGAGAGGGTTCTTTCCTACACTCTGCCCAGCCAGGAGGGTATGCGCTTCGACCTTTCCATGCGCGCCTCGGCCATGGTGCCCGGAAGCGGCGTATCCCTGGACGAGGCGATACGAAAGGTCATCGACAAGCCCGTCATCTATGTGGGAGAGGGGCACGCGCGCTACCAGGACCATCGGGTGCAGCTGGCCCTGCTCAAGGCCCTCCAGGAGGAAGGGCGCCCCTTCGGCATCGGCATGGAGATGTTCGAGCGCCCCTTCCAGGATGCCCTTGACGAGTATGTCGCGGGAAACATCGACGAGCAGGAGCTCCTGAAGAAGACGCAGTACTACGAGCGCTGGCGGTACAACTATCACCTGTACCGGGAAATCCTCAGCTTCGCCCGCACGCATAAGATTCCGGTGGTGGCCCTCAACCAGAAGGCCGAGGTCGTCAAGAAGGTCGCCGAGGGCGGGCTGGACGCCCTCGGCAAGGAGGAGAGGAGCCAGGTCCCCGAAGACATGGACTTCTCCGATGCGGGGTACAAAGAAAGGCTCCGTGCCGCTTTCACGGTGCACGACAACGGCTCTTTTACGAACTTCTACCAGGCGCAAATCCTCTGGGACGAGACGATGGCCCACGCGGTGGCGGACTTTTTCCGGACCTATCCGGGCTACCAGATGGTCGTTCTGGCCGGCTCCTCCCACGTGGCCTTCGGCTCGGGGATTCCCCGGCGGGCGTACCGCCTCACGGGAAAGGACTACGCCATTCTCCTCGGCTCTCCGGAGGGCGAGCACCTGGTCCCGGGGATGGCCGACTATGTGGTTTTTGCCCAGCCCCTCGCGGCCCCTGAGCCGGAGAAGCTGGGCGTGGTCCTGGAGAAGGGCGAAGAGGGCGTTCGCATCAAGGAAATGGCCGCGGACAGCCCCGCGGCAAAGGCGGGCCTTCAGCCCGGCGACGTCCTGGTCAGCGCGGGCGGCCTGGACATAAAGGAAATCTCCGACCTCCGCATCGCCCTGTTCGACAAGCACCCGGGAGAGACCCTGTCCCTGAAGGTGCGCAGAGAGGGCTCCTGGGGGCGGGGCTCGGAGGCCGAGTTCACCGTTACTTTCCCCTAGATTTCCCCCCTGCGCGAGCCGGAAGTTCGCCCCTCTCGAAGAGGGCGGAGCCGATATGCTTTTTTCAGTTGTTTATCTCTTGACGGCTCTTCTTGTATAATGGACGCCATGAAAATCCCGGCCGTGAAGCTGTTTTTTCTGCTCTTTGTGCTCCTGCCCGCCCTGGGCGCGGCTCAGGACATGTCCAAGTGCCGGGACTGCCACGCCAAACTGACGGAAAAGAAAGTGGTCCATCCCGCCGTCTCCATGGGCTGCAAGAGCTGCCACGTCCAGGCGCACCAGCGCAACCCCGACCACCCCAAGGGGCTCTTCGCCGAGGGCGCCGACCTCTGCTTTGCCTGCCATGACAGGAAGTCCTTTTCCTCCAAGGTCGTGCACGGCCCGGTGGCGCAGGGGCAGTGCCTCTTCTGTCATGATGTGCACAGCTCGGACAACCCCAAGCTCCTGGCCGAGCCCCCGCCCGGCCTGTGCTACCGTTGCCACCAGAAGGAGATGTTCTCCCGGAGCGCGCAGCACGCGCCCGTGGCCGCCGGGATGTGCACCAGTTGCCACTCCCCCCATACAAGCGGCGAGAAGTCTCTCCTTTCCGCTCCCATGCCCGCACTCTGTTTCGGCTGCCACGACAAGGAGGCCTTCATGAAGAAGACGACGCACGCCCCGGTGCAGGCGGGGATGTGCGTTTCGTGCCACGACCCCCACAGCGCCGACAGCAAGAAGGCCATCCTCAAGAAGCAGCCGCCGGAGCTCTGCTACGGCTGCCACGACAAGAAGGCGTTCACGCAGCAGTACCAGCATATGCCGGTAGCCTCCGGGGCTTGCGACATGTGCCATCTGCCTCACGCCAGCGATGAGGACAGGTTGCTGAAGGAAGGGCAGTCCAAGCTCTGTTTCCAGTGCCACGACAAGAGCATGGCCAAGGGCAGGTCCGTCCATATGCCCGTAAAAGGCGGGATGTGCACGTCCTGCCACAACCCCCACAGCTCGGCAACGGAAAAAAAGCTTCTCGTGGCCCCGCCCCCGGAGCTCTGCTATAACTGCCACGACCCGAAGACCTTCTACGGCGAGACGGTCCATCAGCCCGTGGCGGGCGGCATGTGCACCACGTGCCATAACCCCCACAGCTCGCGGGTCGCCGGCGACCTGTTGGCCGAGAAAATACCGCAGTTGTGCTATCAGTGCCACGACAAGAAAGTTTTCATGAAGAAATTCCAGCACGTTCCCGTGGCCTCGGGAATGTGCACGAGCTGCCACAAGCCCCACGCGGGAAAGCGCGAGAAACTCCTGGTGGCCGAGAGCCCTGCGCTGTGCTTCCAGTGCCACGACGAGACGGCCTTCCAGGGCAAGAACATGCATCCCCCGGTGGCCGCGGGGCAGTGCGGGAGCTGCCACGAGCCGCACAGCACCGACACCAGCAAAAAGCTCCTGGTGAGCAGCCCCTCGACCCTGTGCTTCACCTGCCACGGGGACCTCGTCACGAAGGATGAGACGTCCGTGCACCTGCCGGTCAGGGCGGGCATGTGCACGTCCTGCCACAGTCCGCACGGCGGAGAGAAGAAGAAGCTTCTCCTGGAGATGCCCCCGGAGCTCTGTTACCGATGCCACGGGAAGAAGGCGTTCTCGCAGAAGGTCGTCCACGCCCCCGTGGCGATGGGCATGTGCACGACGTGCCACGACCCTCACGGCTCCACCGCGAAGGCGAACATGCTGGTCAAGCAGTCCCCCGAGCTCTGCTACATGTGCCACCAGAAAGAGAAGTTCACCCGTTCTTCCACGCATCCCCCGGTGGCCGCGGGCATGTGCCCGACGTGCCATAGCCCCCATTCGACATCCGAGGACAAGCTCCTCTACGTGAAGCCCCCGGAGCTCTGCTACAACTGCCACGGCAAGGAGCAGTTTACGAAGAAGGTGGCCCATACGCCCACCGCCCAGGGGATGTGCACCACGTGCCACGACCCCCACAGCTCCGACGCCGCCGGCAACATGCTCGTGGACAAGCTCCCCGGGCTGTGCTTCTCCTGTCACAACAAGACCCAGTTCACGTCTCAGAAGAGCGTTCATCCGGCCGTCCTGGCCGGGATGTGCGCGGATTGCCATACGCCGCACTCCGGGGACAGGGAGAGTCTCCTCGTCGCCGACCGTACGGAGCTGTGCTTCATCTGCCATAACCGCGCCCGCTTCACGGGGGCCTATACGCACAAGCCCGTGGGAGAGGGGCAGTGCCTGACCTGCCACCAACCCCACCAGGGGACACAGGAGAAGCTCCTCAGGGACAAGGTCCCGGACCTTTGCTTCATGTGCCACGACCGGGCGAAGTTCCAGAGGAAAAACAAGCACGTTCCCGCCGCCTCGGGCCTGTGCTTCGCCTGCCACGACGCCCATGCGTCGCCCAATCCGGCGGTCTCCCGGCTGCCCATAAACGAGGTCTGCCTTTCCTGCCATCCGTCCATCCCCGAGGGCGGCCATGCGGCGGGGACCTTCACGAGCGCGGGGCACCCCCTCACGGGGAAGAAGGACCCGAAATCGAAATACGGTATCCTCACCTGCGCCAGCTGCCACGACCCCCACAGCTCCGCCTACATCGACCTCTTCAAGTACAAGGCCGATAAACCCTTCGATATCTGTGTCCACTGCCATCCCAACGCCTTCCAGGGAGCGGCCCCCCGGTAGGAGGCCCCCGCCTTCGCCCCCCGAGCCCGGCCGTTTGACTCCCGGGCGCTTCGTGATAGTATCTGGCTATGAAGAGGTTCGGTCCCGTCCTTCGCGTGTTTCCGGCGATGGCCGTGGCGCTTGTGTTCTCTTTCCCGGGCCGGGCGGCCATAGTCTCCGATGACTGTGCGGCCTGCCACGCCCTGGTGCCCGGCCTCATGGGTGAAGCCCCCATCGAGGGCGCGAGCAACGCCCAGTGCGTCACCTGCCACAGCAGCGAGGGAGCAAACACCATAAAGATGATGGGCGGGGTTCGCGTGCCCGTCGTCTACAACGTGGACAACCCGCTGGAGCCCCTTGCCGGCGGAAATTTCCACGGCCTGACCGTCCGGTCCCTGGACGGCTCGGAAGAGCGCAGAGGGCACAACGTCAGGGACGTGGTTGGCCCGGACGGCACGTACACCGGCCTTCCGCCGGGCTACATGAGGGAGCACGACCTCTCGGCCGTCGGGTACCAGGGCAGCCGGCGCCTTGCCTGCGCGGGCTCCAACGGGTGCCACGGGGACAGAAACATAGAGGACCCCCTGGAGGCGGTGAGGGGGAGCCACCACGCGCCGGACAGCCCCGTGGACGGAAGCACCACGGCAAGGAGCTACCGGTACCTCAGGAACACGGCGCTGGTCCAGGGTGTGGAGGGCCTGGAGGACAAGGACTGGGAGCGGACCACCTCGACGTCCGACCACAACGAATACTCGACGGACATCAACGCCTTCTGCGCCAACTGCCACGGCGACATCCACTTCGGCCACCGCGCGCGCCGGAGCCCGTGGTTCCGTCATCCCACGGGGATTGCCCTTCCCCGGCGGGGCGAGTACGAAAGCTACAGCATCTATAACACGACGGCGCCGGTGGGCAGGCCCACCATCCCCAACTCTCCGTCGGCCACCGTCCAGCCCGGCACGGACGTCGTCATTTGTCTCTCCTGCCATCGGGCCCACGGGAGCCCTTATGCCGGCGCGCTCAGATGGAACTACGAGGACTTCTTCGTGGGCCGGGGTGAAAGCGGGTGCTTCGTATGCCATACGCGAAAGGCCTCACAGGCAAAATGAAGGCGTGGCGGGCACCGGCCGGGCTCGCGGCCCTTGTCCTCCTGCTCCTTCTGCCGCCCCCCCAGGCCTCCGGGGCGGTGAAGGGCAGATGCAAGGACTGCCATGACATGCACGGCTCCCAGGGCGGAGAGCTCTCAGGCGCGCTCACCGAGGGAGGATGCCTGGGATGCCACGCCATGGAGCCCGCGGGCGACGTCAATATCGTCGTCACGGGGGAGACGAGAACCCCCCAGGTCATCCACCACATGGAGGGCGGGGACCTGGCTGCGGGGAACTTCTATTACGTGTCGGAGGATTTTTCCCCGCACTATGAGAATGGCCACAACGTGCAGGGCATTTCCCTTCAGGAAGACCCGCCCATGGACATCCCGCCGGGCTTCATCAACGGGGTGCAAATCCCCGGCGGGACGGGGCCCACCTTCTGGCCCAAGGAGAAGCAGCTGACCTGCGCGGGCACCTGGGGCTGCCACGGAGACAGGAGGAAAGAGGACCCCTTCGAGGCCATGTACGGCGCGCACCACGAGGACGACAGCGCCATCGACGGCTCCACGGTGGGGAAGAGCTACCGTTTTCTCTTCGGCGTCACCGGGGCGGAGCACCCCGACTGGGAGTACCTCGCCACCCAGAGCAGCCATAACGGCTACAAGGGCGACGGCCAGCACCAGAGCATGGAGACCATAAGCTACTTCTGCGGCCAGTGCCACGGGCTCTTTCATCCCAACCCTTTTCTGGGCGGCACGGCGGCCCTGGGCGGCACCGTCTGGCACCGCCATCCCTCCGACGTATCCTTCGCAGACGTGCACATCGGGTTTGCGGATTCCGAGTACGAGGAGTTCGTCATCTACAGCCTGGAGACCCCCGTCGCCTTTGCCGAGCCCACCGGCGAAGAGACGCGGGTGGACCAGCAAAGCATCATCATGTGCCTGTCGTGCCACCGGGCCCATGCCAGCCCCTTCCCCGACATCATGAGGTGGGCGTACACCGAGAGCCTGGCCACCCCCGGGGGCTCCACCTCCAAGAAAGGCTGTTTCTCATGCCACAGGAGAAAGTGAGGCCGAAGATCATGAGAAAGGCCGAAGGCGGCAAGAAGGAAAGGCGGGCCCTTGCGGGCCCGCTGTCCTGTGCTCTTTTCGTCCTCCTTCTCCTGGGGCTTTCCCCTTCGGCCCCGGCGCGGGTTACGGGACTCTGCCTGGACTGCCATACCATGCATAACAGCCAGGGCGGGGAGCCCGTGGCGCTGACAAACGGCGCCGCCTGGAAGGGGGGCGCCCTCACGGGCGACCCGGAGCCCTCGCCCCAGAGCCACCTGCTGGTGACCGATTGCGTGGGCTGCCACAGCAGCACCGGCAGCGAGACCATCGTCACCCTGCCCGGCGGCGGGAAGGTGCCCATCGTGTATAACCAGTCCCTGCCCCTGGAGCCTCTGGCCGGGGGCAACTTCTTCTGGGTCGTCCGGGACGGCGACGCCTACGGGCACAACGTCTCCGGCGTCGGTGAGCCCGATGGCGTGCTGCACAGCGCTCCGGGGCGGGACAGGCGGACGGGCTTCTGCGCCGACAGTTGCCACGACACCCTGGCCGACCCCCCCAGCGGGAAGAACTACGAGCGCGGCGGCTGCCGGGGGTGCCACGTCTTCACGTACCACCACGAGGATAACGCCGTCTACCGGTTCCTGAAGGGCCACGGTGCGGAGGCCCCGGCGGACGATCTGGCGCCGGAGCGCAGGGACATCCAGAAGCACCCGGACTACGTCGCGGGCAGGGAGCACCCCGCATGGGAGCAGAACGCGACCCGCACGGAGCACAATTATTACAAGGGCACCGACCGGGCGTACAAGAGCACGGGGACGGCCCTGGGACAGTACCACAGCGTGAGCGCCTTCTGCGCCGGGTGCCACTACGCGTTTCACGGCCCCTACGACCCCCTGAACTCCTCCGGTGCGGGAAGCGCCGGCCCCTGGCTTCGGCACCCCACGGACGTCGCCATCGCCACCTCGGGCGAGTACGCAGGCTATGACCCCATCACGGACTACAGCGTGGAGACCCCCGTGGCCTGGCTCGACCCCGAGACGCCGGACCGCTCGGAGGCCGTGGTCATGTGCCTCACCTGCCACCGGGCGCACGGCTCCGACCAGCCGGAGCTTCTGCGGTTCGATTACGACGAGATGATAGCCGGCTCGGGGAGGTCCTCGGGCTGTCTCCGCTGCCACGCCTCCAAGTAGCACTCTTCTCTTTTCGCGAACTTTGATGTGAGTGCTTCCTCTTACTGTTTGGGGAAACCACCACTTCAAAACTGGTGAAATCACCAGACGGCTTCCCCTCCCTTCTGGCAACAGCCTGTAAAAGCGGAATACTTTTTGTGGCACGGGCATTGCTTGATGAACGGCATGCCTGATTTTTTCGGAAGGAGGTGAGTTCGGAAGAGGGAGACCCGAGAAGGGGGAACAACTTCTACAGGGTTGCAAGCTTGAAGCACAAGGGTTAAAGGAAAGACGTACAAACCCGAAATAAGGAGAAGTGAGGATGAAGAAGTCTTTAGTCGTTCTTATGGTGGTTCTTGCCGCCACGCTTCTTGTCAGCGGCCTGGCCATGGCCAAGGTCACCGGCCAGTGCGCCGAGTGCCACACCATGCACAACAGCCAGAACGGCATTGCCGTCGCGAGGACTGGCACGGACGTGGGCTGGACCGGCGGGTCCATCGGGGGCGGCACCATCACCAACACGCCCCATGGCAACCTGCTCGTGAGCACCTGCATCGGCTGCCACACCAGCGCCGACGCCAACACCATCATCGTCAACCCGACCACCGGCAATACGATTCCCATCGTGCGGAACCTTTCGGCCCCGACCGAGGCCGATCTGCTGGCCGGCGGCAACTTCTACTATGTTGAGGCCGATGGCGACGCGTACGGCCACAACATCATCACCAAGGACGTCACTCTGCTTGAGGCCCCCGGCCTTGACGGCACCAACGACGGCACCTGGAGCTCCCACAGCTACTGCAGCGACTCCTGCCACACCAACCTCGTGACCGGCCCGGCCAGGGAAGACGTGGAAACCGGCTGCCAGGGCTGCCACTTCATGACCTTCCACCACAAGGACCCCGGCACCGTGACCGACTGGACTGACCCCATCGCGGCCACCGCCGTTGACCCGACCTACCGGTTCCTCGCCGGCCACCACTACCTCTCCGGCGCCCACAGCAACGGCAACCGGTTCGTTGAGGGCATCGAGGACGCCAACTGGGAGTCCGGCAGCTACAAGACCACCGGCACGGCCGGCTCCTTCAACGTCTACAGGGGCTATAACGGCACCAAGGGCGTTGTCAACGAGGTGAACCACAGCATCAGCTCCTTCTGCGCCGCCTGCCACACCATCTTCCACGAGGAGCAGAGCGAGGGCAGCACCTGGGTGCGGCACCCCGCCGACCAGCTCCTGCCGACTTACGGCGAGTACTCAGCGTACGACTACATCAACAACTACAGCACCGAGGCCCCGGTGGCCTTCGTCGACAACACCGTGGGCGCCGGCAACGGCATGGTCATGTGCCTGAGCTGCCACAGGCCGCACGGCTCGCCGAACCCCGACATGCTGCGCTGGGACTACACCACCCAGATCGCATCGGGCGGCGGCTCCGACACCGGCTGCTTCACCTGCCACACCAGCAAGAACAACCCCTAATGCGGGTTAGCTTGCTCATAAGGGATAAGGGTGCCGCCTTACGGGGCGGCACCCCGTCCCTTTTCACGGGTAAAGACAGCGGCGAGGGGTTTCAGAAAGAGAGAAAGAAGGAGTGGGTATGACGAGCAGCAGGACAATTTCTATCCGAGGCATCGCACTCTGGTCAATCGCCCTGGCCGCGCTGGTGGCGTTTTTGCCCCTCCCCACCGAGGCCAAGGTGAAGGGCCAGTGCGCGGACTGCCACACCATGCACAACAGCCAGGACGGAGCGCCCATGGCCCTCACGGGCAACGTGGTCTGGGACGGCGGAGCCCTGACGGGAGACCCCAAGACGGCCCCCAACGGGAACCTTCTTATCGCCAGCTGCGTGGGGTGCCACTCCAACTCCACGGCCGAGCCCATTGTGTCCCTGAGCGACGGCAATGACGTTCCCATAGTTTATAACCACACGGTCCCCACGACCTATCTGGCCGGGGGGAACTTCTACTGGGTTGCCGACAGCGGCGGCAACGATGATACCAAGGGACATAATGTCTACGGCGTAAGCAGCCAGGACGCGAACATCTCGGCCAGCGAGGGAGCACCCGGGCACGACGGGAGCGGGTGCGCCGGAGCCACCGTGTGCCACCAGACCCTGGCCGCAGCGCCCGGGCCCTATAACTACCAAAGGGGTGGCTGCCAGGCCTGCCACATCTTCACGTACCACCACCAGGACCCGCCCGTCTACAGGTTCCTCAAGGGGCACGGCACAGGCCCACCGTTTGGTCCGCTGGGCGATGACCGGAAGAACTACACCACCTATCCGGACTACGTGAAGGGCATAGAGGACGCCGACTGGGAGTACACCACATCCCTCACGGACCACAACGTCTACCAGGGCACGACGGACGTCTATCTCAGTGACGGCACCAACGGGCTCCAGCTCCAGCACACGATGACGGCCTTCTGCTCCGGGTGCCACTACGGCTTCCATGGTTACCAGAACGGCATCTATGGCGAGTACGGCATGGGCAGCGGAAGCCCCTGGCTTCGGCACCCCACGGACGTTGCGCTTTCCACGTACGGGGAGTACGGCTCCGTGGACCCCAAGAACAACTACAGCACGGAGTCCCCGGTGGCCTGGACGAGCATCACCAACGCCACCGTCTACGACGGCCCGGTGGTCATGTGCCTGACCTGCCACCGGCCTCACGGCTCCCAGTACTCCGACATGCTCCGGTGGGACTACCAGACGCAGATAGCCTCGGGGGGCGGTTCGGACACGGGATGCTTCTACTGCCACACCAGCAAGAACAACCCCTAGCGGGTACGGGAAAGAGGGCATCGCGTAGCGATGCCCTCTTTCTTTTTTATGGCCGCGGTGAAAAGTCCGCAAGGCCTTCGCCCGTTTCGGATGGTCCGGATGTGCGGGGCAGCCGCACGGGGGAGAGCATTGACAGTTTCTCAAACAATGTAATACCATAAGACGCTTATGAAACGCGCACTTTTCGCCTTCGCCCTGGTCATCTGTCTCCTTTTTTCCGTGAAAGCCTTCAGCGGGCGGGAGTTCGTCATTCACATCCAGACGGTCGTCCAGGACGAGGAAGGCAGAAGGCTCTCGGCCCCGTCCTTTGTCTTTGCAGACCCGGTTACGGAAGAGGTCTACGTGACGAGCCGCTCCCGCGTCATTTTATACACCTCGGACTTCTTCCCCCTGCTGGCCCTGGACAAAAACAGGAACCTCCAGTCGCCTTACGGGGCCGCCCTGGACGGGGAGGGCAACCTCTTCGTCGTTCAGGGCCCTCTGGAGAAGGGGATGCCCTTCCGCATATCGGTCTTCAACGCCTCGCTGATGTGGGAGAGGGATATCGAGATAAAGGGCTTCGAAGGAGTGGAGGACTTCAAACCGAGCCGCATCGCGCTGGACGGAGAGGGGCGCATGTATCTGGTGGCTTCCTTCTTCCCCGGTGTTCCCGTCCTGGAGAAGGACGGAAAGGTCCTGGAGGTCATGGCCCCCACGGAAAAGGGGAACAAAGTGGGCATAAACGACGTTGCCGTGGGCGAGGACGGGAGGATATACATCCTGAGCGCCGACAGCGCGAAGGTCTATGTCTATGACGGCGACCATGAGCTCCTGTTCTCGTTCGGGAGAAAGGGCGGCAGCAGCGGGAAGATGAGCCGGCCCGTGGGCGTGGCGGTGGACGACCGGTTCGACCGGATATACGTGGTCGACTACATGCGGCATACCGTGCTGGTTTTCACCAAGGAGGGCAATTACCTCACCGAGTTCGGGGGAATGGGGTGGAGCGACGGATGGTTCCAGTTCCCCAACGACATCGAGGTCGACTCCCTGGGCAGGGTCATCGTGGCCGACACCTTCAACAACCGGGTGCAGGTTTTCGGGCCCGTCGGCTTCCACGAGCAGTGAGGGCGGGCGTGCGCGGCCCGACGGCATGGGGGGCCCTTGCCCTGCTGGCGCTTTGTCTGGGCGTCCTCGGATGCATGACGGCGCCGGAGCGCCGCCCCGAGTTTGGCCCGGACTTCGGACAGTTCACCTTTTACCTGAACGGCCCCGCGAAGACCTCCGTGGACCTCACGTTCATCGTGGAGGACGTCCTTGCGGTGGACAAGGACGGGACGAAGCACGCGGTTTCGTCCAAGACCCACACGGTCAATTCCGTGGCCGTCAAGGCCGGGCAGATGCGGCTCGGGGAAACCGCGCTCCCCAAGGGGGAATACGACGCCCTGGAGCTTCTTGTAACGGATGCATCCGTAACCAAGGGCTCGGAAAAGGAAGTGCATCTGGGCCTGCCGGAGAAGAAGGAGGTCCTCGTACCGATAAAGTTCGAGGTCCGTCCCGGCGAAAACACAACCGTGTTTCTGTCCTGGGACGCCGACGCCTCGCTCGTCAAGGGGTACCGCTTCGAACCCGCACTGATTGCCCGGGGGGAGACCCCGGAGCTCGTCAACCTCCTCGTCTTCGTCAGCAACGAGGAGTCCGCAAACGTTTCGGTTATCAACCGGCAGACCAACAGGGTCGCCGCTACCGTACTGACGGGCCTTCGGCCGCGGGGCGTGGCCGCCGGCCTTCTTCCGGACCGGCTGAGGGTCTACGTGGCCAACCGGGGCTCCAACAGCATTTCGGTCATAGACCCCAGTGACAACAGCGTGGAGAGCGAAGTCCCCATCCGGTTCGGCATGGAGCCCGAGGACGTCGCGGCGGCCAGGACCGGGGCGGACTCCGAGCTTCTCTTCGTGGCCAACTTCGCCTCCGACAACGTCTCGGTCATCGACGCCGTGAGCCTGAACGAGAGGGAGTCGGTGGACGTGGGCGACGGCCCCTTCGCCGTGGCGGCGGACCCGCCCGTGGAGGACTTCGAGGGGTCGCCTTTCCTCTCGACGGAGGATCTTTCGAGCATACGGGAGTTTCTGCGCCTTTTCTTCCACGTATACGTGGCCAACCAGAATTCCCGTGATATCACCGTCCTCAGGGTAGAGCGCGAGACGGGGAATGTGGAGAAGATAGCGACGATAGGGGTCGAGTGGAGTCCCAGCGACCTGACCGTGGACCCCCAGAGGGGAAAGATCTATGTGGCCGACTATGACGCCGATTTTCTGTCCGTCATAGACATCCCCAGCCTGATCCGGGGCAACTTCAACGCGGTGACGAACATCAGCGGGGTGGGCATGTTTTCCGTGGGTGTCCTGGCGGACCCGTCGCTGGACCGCATTTATGTTCTGAAGGACGCGCCGGGGGAAATCCTGATTCTGCGGCCGCCCTCCACCCTCCAGACCGTCCATCTCGACCTGCCTCCCATTGTGGGCACCATACGCGTGGGGCTCTCGCCCGCGTCCTTTATCCTGGACACCGAGGGGCGGCTCTTCTATGTTGTCAACCGGGGGTCCGACTCCGTTACGGTCGTAAACAAGACAAGCGGGTCCGTGGAAAAGGCGATTCCCGTGGGGCGGCGTCCTTACGGTATTGCCATGTTCCGT
The DNA here is from genome assembly GCA_037386965.1 of Nitrospirota bacterium. NCBI lineage: Bacteria > Pseudomonadati > Nitrospirota > Nitrospirota bacterium. The sequence goes on along the minus strand of JARRLN010000010.1, from coordinate 15,416 downwards.
TCCTTCTGAGCGGCTTTTTTGTCAAAGGACGAGGTGTATCGGTTTGCGATGGTGGATTCTTCTGTGCCTGGGGTTGCTCTGCCTCTCTTCGCCCGCGTGGGCGGTTCTGAGCGGCAGGGGCACCGTTACGTACAGCACCGGGAAGTCCTTTGAGGACGGCCGGGAGACCTCGTCCTTCAGCCGCCTGAACCAGAACTATTTCCTTGACCTCACCAGGCCTGTCACCCCGTACGTTTCTTACAGAGCGGGGCTGCGCGTCAACGTCTCGGACCGGAGTTTGTCGGCCGAAGGGGTAACGAGGGACCGCTCGCTGCGTACCTTTACGCCCTCTCTGGACGTCATGGTGCGGAACCCTTTCTATGACCTGACGACGGGCTACCGCCGGCAGGAAGAATTCAACGGCAAGGAGCTGGAGAACGACACCCGCCTCACCACCCAGTTTTATTACGGGCGTCTCCAGCTTCACGTGGGGAATTTCCCTCCCGTCCTGCTGGAGTACAGCAGACGGGAAACGTTCGACCACCTTCCCGTGCGGCGGACGGACTCGACGGGCACCCGCTATGCGGCGAGCACGAACGACACTTTCCGGGCGGGAGACCTTCGGGCCTCCTATAACCTGAATTACGACCGCTCCGAGACGGAGACCCCGCTTACTCAGGTAAGCGAGACCATCCGGAACCAGTACGGCGGGGCGTACACCATCTCCTACAGGCGGGCCTTCTGGGAGGGTCGCGCGAACGTCCGGGCAAATTACCGCGGCACGTACTCGCGGAGCGTGACGCAGACCTTCATAAGCGGGACCGGCGACGTCCTCCTTGGGCGGGCCCCGCTCGTGGGCCTGTACGCTCTGGGCGTGGAGACGGAACTCTTCGGGAATGCGCCGGTGCTCAGCACAACGGCAGTGACCGGGTTAATCGATGCCGGATTGGATTCGACCAGCCCCCGTCTTGCCGAGCCGGTATCTCCGGAAATCAGCCTCCTGGGCGAACCCGAAAATCGCTTTCACAACATCGGAATCGAGATACAGGACGCCACGCAGACCGTGGACAGGATTTTCGTCTACGTACAGGTGGAAGGCACCATGCCCGATGATGGAGCTTCGCTTACGATTCCCTGGGAGGCGTTCGTCAGTCCCACAAATAACGACGACTGGCAGCACATTGCGTCGCACCTGGACTCCGTCAGCCCCGTATCGGTGCCGGGCTTTGAAAACATCTTCAGGTACGAGATAGTATTCGATTCCCCTCAGACGGGCCCGTTTTTCAAGGTCATCAACCAACAGGCCGTGGACGCCGTGACCGTGCCCCTCGTGACGGACGTCCGCGTGACGGAAATCGAGGCCTACGGCATAGAGGCGGTCCCCACCACCGGAAAGCTTTCCAGCGAGGAGGAGGTGATCATACAGGGGTTCCGGGTATCGGCGAGCGTGGCCCCCTTCCGGAAATGGAGCTTCGACGTCAACGCCTCGGTGGACAGGAGCGACGCGCAGCCCGAGAATATCGCCGGCTCCATGGGGGGCACGTTCGCGAACCTCTTCGTCAAGGACATCGGGGGCGGCGGCAAGCAGGTAAGCTCCGTCCGGCGCAGTTACGGAAGCGGTGTAAACTGGAGGGCGCTGGAGAAATACCTCACTGCTTCACTGCGCGCGCAGAGAAGCGAGTTTTTCGACAACCTCGGCCTTGTGGACAACAGCACCAACACTTACTCCCTGGCTTTGTCATCCGCCCCGCTTCCCACGGTGGACATTCATTTCAACGCCGCCAGGAGCGAGAGGTTCGATTTTTCGCAGAAAAAGAGCACATCCCATTCCTTTGTCCTGAGCGTGGGAACCAAACTGTATCGCGGCGTCAACATGCTGACGGATGCGGTTTACAGCATGTCCAAGGACGAGGAGACGGGCGACGAGTCGACGTCGACGACGCTTAACGGAAACATCGATGCCCGGTTCACCGAGCAGCTGTTCTCGACGTTGAGATACAGCGTGTCGCACAGCGAGAGCGAGACGGCATCCACCACCTCCGTGCAGTCCACGCTCGCCGCCAGCTATCGTCCGGCAAGATTCCTCAATTTTTCAGGCGCTTTCAACTTCCAGGACACGGAGAGCTCCACGCGGACGAGCGAGGCCGTCTCTGCCAACTGGCTGCCCGCGCCCGTCTTCAGGCTGAACGCGAGCTATGCGCACTCCGACACCAACCCCGGGGCCACGAGCGACACGGTGAGCAGCTCCGGCAGATGGGAAATCACGGACTTCCTGAGCCTGCGCCTCACCTACAGCTATTCCCGCAGCAAGAGGGAGAAGACAACGGAGAGCCATGTGTTCACGGGGACCCTGAGTGGAAGGGTCTGCGCGCGGTAGTTTCTAATTCTCGGAAGGGGTTGTTCGCGTGGAAGAGAAAAAGCCAAGGCAAGGGACAAGGGCGGGAACGCCCCGGGCGGGGGTTTTCCTCACCGTCTTTCTTCTGCTGGGGGGGCTTGTTCTTGCCGGGTGCGGTTACCGTCCCAGCGCCCATGTCGCCCCCGGCGTGGACATGAAAGGCATCCGGGAAGTCGGGGTCCTGCCCATGGACAACCTGACCGGGGAGAAGGGCGCCGACGAGAAGGTCAGACAGGCCGTCATGTCGGAGCTCCTTGCCCACGGCATCCGCATCGTGGAGCCGGGAGAGGTCAACAGCGTGCTCATAGACTTGCAGATCAGGTCCCTGAGGACCCTCACGGCCGAGGAGATGCGGCAGATAGGCGGGAGACTGCACGTCGATGCAATCGTAGCCGGAGCGGTCAGCGCTTACGAGATGCACAAGGGCTCCAGGGTCACGTACCCGGAGGTATCCATCCACCTGACCCTCTACGATGCGAATACCGGACACATCATAGCCTCGTCGTGGCACAACGCCGGCGGGGCGAGTTTTTCCGTCCGGCACTTCGGGGCGGAGCCCTTGACGGTCAGCGAGACCGCCCGGAAAGTTGTAAAGGAAGCCGTGGACGTGTTATTTTAGGCCATGCGTTCTGAAAAAATTCATCGGCTCCTCATGGGAATTCTCGCCGCGGCGGCCGTGCTTGCCGGGTGCAGCAGCGGCAATCCCACGTCGTATCACATCCGCGGAGACGTCGATTTCTCCTACATCAAGAAGGTCGCCGTCCTTCCCTTCAAGAACCTCGCACCGCAGAGAAACGCCGGAGAGATAGTCAGGCAAATGGTCATAAACGAGCTCCTGGCTTCGGGGACGGTGGACATCGTTGTCCCCGGAGACGTCGTGGCGGCCATGAACCGCGTCGGGGTGAAGGACGTTTCTTCCCTCAGTGCGGAGGAAATCCGCGGTGTGGGCAAGGCGTTGAAGGTGCAGGCCGTCATCTTCGGCACTGTCGAGAAATTCGGCGCCGTGGGGCTGGCCCCGGAGGTCACCGTAACGATGATGATGGCCGAGACGGATTCCGGCACGGTTATCTGGTCGGTGACCCAGACGTCCGGGGGTGCGGGCTTCGCCACGAAGCACCTGGGAGCCCGAGTACCCACGATGAGTGAGACGGCCATGAAGGTCGTGCGGCAAGCGGTTGGGACGCTCGCCCAGTACTAGAAGACCACAGTGGCTTTCCTTATGCGGAGACTCATGGAGAAAGGAATGAGGGGGTCTGACGTGCGCACAAAGGGGTTTCCCGTCTCCGGCGGCACCGGGGCGGCGCGGCGCTCGGGTTTGCACAAAGCGCTTCTTGTCGCGGCCGTCTTTGCCTCCCTTTCCCTGTCCGGCTGCGGGGGCGTCCTCTTTCGGGGGGAGTTGCCCAACAGGGTCGCCGTCCTGCCCTTCCAGAACCTCAGCGACGTTTACGAAGCGCGGGGCCTGGTGATGGCGTCCGTTAAGGAGCAAATGAGGAAAAAGGGCGTAGACCTCGTGGACGATGATGACCTGAAGAAAGTCCTCCTGGACATGAGGGTCAGGTCCTTCGGCTCCCTTCCCGAAGACGTGGCGGCGGTCCTGGGCGCGCGGCTGGGAGTGCGGTCGGTGCTCGTCGGCTGCATCTTCTATGCCGCCGAAAAGGATGACCCGCAGCTGGGGCTGACGGCCCGGCTCATCGACACGAAGACGGGGCGGGTCGTCTGGGCCGAGCAGAGTGCGGCCTCGGGGGAGGAATTCGCCAAGGCCCTCGGCCTGGGACGCATCGATACTCTGGAGGACCTTGCGCCGAAGGCTGCGGGACGCCTCCTGGAGACGTTCACCGTGCAACCCATGCCTCTGCTGCAACAGGAATCCACCTTCAAGATCGCGGTCATTCCCTTCGAGAACAACACCCAGACCCCCCACGTCGGCATCGTGGCGAGCTACATAGTTGTTGTGGAGCTCTTCAAGAGCCGCCGATTCGACGTCATCGAGTACGGTAACGTACGGGAGGCTCTGATCAAGTTGCGGATGGGGCCCGTGGGCGAGATGCGGCATGAGACTATCCAAGAGCTGTCGGACTCCCTGGGCGCCGACGGCATACTGCTGGGAAGCGTGGACGAATTCCTGGACAAGCGGAGTGCGGCTTTGCCGCCAAAGGTGGAGCTGACCGCACGCCTGCTGGACGCCCGGCGCAACAGGATACTCTGGTACGACAGCGTCCGCACCACGGGCGAGAAGGATATGGTGCTGCTGACCTGGGAGCAGACGAAGTCCCTGATTCAGACGGCCTACGAAGCCGCGGCCGCGGCGACAGTTAAACTCGAAAATGTGAGGTGGTATTAATCGATGCGTGAGACGTTGAAGGACACGATAAAGGGAGCCGTACGGTGTTCGCGTGCGAAAAGGGCAGCATGGGCGACGGTGGCGGTAATGCTCATGGCGGTCGTCGCGGGCTGCGCGTCCTTCCCGGGCAGGAGGAGCGACGACGTGCTGGCCGTGGTAAACGGCGAGCCCATCATGAAGGGGGACTTGGCCTACGCCCTGGAGGTCGCACACCGGAAGGAGGAGCTTTCCAAGGGCGGCGCCCTGGACCTGTCGGATTACGTGCAGAACCTCGTGGAAGACAAGTTGATCGTCCAGGAGGCCCGCCGCATGGGGCTTGAGCGGGACCCCGCCGTGCAGCAGAAGCTGCGGGCCTACGAGGTGCGGGAGGCGGTTGTCCGGCTGCATAAGGAGGAAGTGCTGGACAAGGTCGCGGTCACGGACGAGGAAATCATGGACTACTACAACGAGACCCTTGAAATCTACAACCTCCTCGTCGTCAAGACCGAGACGAGGGAGGCCGCAGAGGAGGCCCTGGAGAAGATCAACGGGGGCGCCGACTTTGTCAAGGTCGTGGAGGAGTACTCGACCCTTTATGATGACGAAGCAGGCGACGTCAAAAGCATGCCTCTGTCGGAGCGCTCGCTGCTTGGGACTCCCAAGGTGGCGCAGGCGGTCTTTCAGCTTGAGGAAGGGCAGGCGACCGGCATCATCGAGGAAGGGGACGGTTCCTTTTACATCGTGAAATACCTGAACAAGCAGGACCCCCCCGAAGCCGACCTCGAGCACATAAAGAAAAGGATGAAGAAGGCCGTCCTCGATGAAAAAACAAGAGAGAGGGAGAGCCAGTACCTGGAGGAGCTCAGGGCGAAGGCCGACATCGAGGTCAACGAGGAGCTCTTCAAAGAGATAAGCGCGGAGCCGGGCAAGTGGGAGAACGACGCCACGGTCCTGGCCCGCGTCTTCGACCAGACGTTTACCGCCGCCGACATGGCGGCGAGGATAAAAAACGCCAAGCCCGGACGGACGAAGAGGGACCTCCTTGAAAACTGGATAAACGTGAAAGTCGTCGACCACGAGGCGCTCAGCAGAAATTATCTCGACGAACCAGACGTAAAGACCGGCATAGAGCGTTACAAAGAGCAGCTCCTGAAGAACGCCTTCTACCAGAAGGCCGTATTTCCCAAAATATCCGTGACCGACGAGGCGGTCCACCGGTACTACGAGGAGCACCCGGAGGAGTTCCTCAAGCCCGCCCGCTACAAGCTCATGCAGATAACCGTCGAGGACGAGGCGAAGGCGGCACAGGTGCTGGAGGACCTTCGGGGAGGTGCGGCTTTCTCCTGGGTGGCGAAGACGCGTTCGGTGGATGCGGCCCGGGAGCGCGGCGGATACCTGGGCTGGCGGACGGAAGCCGAGCTCGCCGGCGAGTTGCGTGCGGTGGTCAGGGAACTGCAGCCGGGCCAGCTCAGCCCGGTGGTCAAGGTAGGCAAGGACTACCGGATAATCCGCCTGCAGGAGAAAGACGAGGGAGAGGTCTGGGAATTCGCCAAGGTGAAGGAAAGCGCCGGCAGGGCCTGTTTCCGCAGCCAGTTCGAGAGCATCCGGAGCGAGTACGTCTCCCAGTTGATGGAGGGGGCCGACATAAAGGTCAACGAAGACGTTGTCCGTTCGATCGAACAATCCCTGAGAGGGCTGAGAGCGCGCCCCTGACGGACTGCCGCTGCCTGCGCCCCGCGGCGCTCCTTGACAGGGTGGAAAGAGTACGAGTAGAATAGCTCTTGCCCTTGCACGTCGGGCTTGAGCCCAACCAGAGGAGCTGACGCCCAATGAATTCCGGCCACAGGAAGGCAAGACTGATTTTCGTGGTGCTCGCCGCTCTCGGGGTGGTCGGCCTTCTGGCTTCGTGTGCACCAAAGGAGCGGAGGCCCTCCGGGGGCTTCGGTTTCAAGCCGAAGCCGTGCCTGGAGTGCCACAGCGAACAGCTCTCGGAGTACAACAAGCAGTTCGTCCATGCGCCCATGGCCGAGAAGGACTGCGAGGCATGCCACGTGCGCCACGGCCGGCTTCCGGTCATGGCGTTTGTGGAAAGGGTTGAGAGCCGCCTCTGTTTCAGGTGCCATACCGAGATGCAGGCGCAGGTCAAGCAGATGCCCCACATACATTCGGCCATACAGAAGGGCAAATGCCTCGCCTGTCACGACCCTCACGCCGCGGAAAACAAGACGCTCCAGAAACAGCCGGGCAACGAGCAGTGCTTCACCTGCCACGACAGGGCTCCTTTCACGCGCAGCACCGTGCATGCGGCGGTCACCAGCGGCTGCCTCACCTGCCACGCGCCCCACGGGTCCGCCCAGAAGGACAACCTGGTACAGCCAGAGGTGGAGCTCTGCCGGAGCTGCCATGACTACGGGGCCGCGTCCTTCAAAGGAGCCCACAAGAACTATCCCGTGGAGCGGGGCACCTGCACGAGCTGCCACACGCCCCACAGCTCGTCCAACGACAAGCTCCTGAGGGAGTCCGTGCATCCGCCGCTTCTGGGGGAGTGCAGCGCCTGCCACAAGCCCTCCTCCGGGGAAGCACCGTTTCAGGTGGCCGCGGAGGGAGAGAACCTCTGCTACGGCTGCCACGCAAAGGAGAAGGAGCAGTTTGCGGTGGGCAAGCAGCACCAGCCCGTGCAGGAGGGGAAGTGCCTCGAATGCCACGACCCCCATGCCAGCGACTACGCCGACGTGACCAGGCGGGACCCGGTGAAGCTGTGCACGTCCTGCCATGAGGGCAAACCCGACATAGGGGTCGCCGCCCTTCACGCGCCCATCAAGACAAGCGGTTGCGTGGTCTGCCACGACCCCCATTCCTCCAAGTACCAGAAGTTCCTGGTCGCCGACGAGAAGGAAATATGCTTCACCTGCCACACGGATATCCGGAAGAGCCTGAAAGAGAAGTACACACACGCCCCTTTCGCCGAGGCCGAGTGCGTCGGCTGCCACGACGCCCACGGGAGCAACAACCCCCGCATGATGAAAACAAAGCTTACCGCGCTTTGCTACACCTGCCATGAGGACAAGAAGGACGAGTTTTTAAAGACCTACGTCCACCGTCCCGTGGAGGAAAAGCAGTGCGGCTCCTGTCAAGAGGCGCATGCGTCCTCGGAGGACAACCTCCTGAAAGCCGCCAAGGCGGACCTCTGCCTGCGGTGCCATGACAACCTCATTCCCAATGTGCAGAAGGACCTCGTGCATCAGCCCTTTGAGGCCCGTGATTGCGGGGCGTGCCACGTCTCCCACGCCAGCGAAAACGAGGCCCTGACGGTCAAGCCGGTCACGTCGCTCTGTTTCGATTGCCACGGCGACGTCAAGAAGAAGGTCATGGCCAGCAAGGACCCTCATACGCCCGTCGAGGAGGGGCAGTGCACGGCGTGCCACAGCCCCCACGGCTCGAGGCTGAAGCACCAGCTCCTGAGCCAGCCCCAGGAACTCTGCCTCTCCTGCCACCAGCAGATCGTCGCTCAGCGAGATAGGCCAGTGCCGGAGCTGCCATGCGCCCCACGTCACGGAAGAGGCGGGGATGCTGAGAGAGGTGCGGCACGCACCCTTTGAGAGGAGGGACTGCATTGCGTGCCATGAATAGAGCAGGATTTCCGTCACCGGCCCCGCGCAGGGCGGCTGCGGTGGTTTTCCTCTGCGTGCTTGCCGCCGCTTTAGCCTTCGCGGTCCCCCCTGCCTCTGCGTCGACGAAGCTGAGGCAGCAGCCCCCCGAGCTTTGCTTTGGGTGCCACCCCGACCTCAAGGAAAACCTGAAGGACCCCTCGGTACATTTCCCGTTCAAGCAGGGCATGTGCCTGTCCTGCCACGCGGTGCACGCCGGGGACAAGAAGGCGCTGGTCAAGGGAGAAATCACCGCCCTCTGCCTGAGCTGCCACAACGACATGAAGGCCCGGTTGGAAAAGGGCGGGGTGCATTCCGCTCTTTTGCAGGGCACCTGCACGGACTGCCATTTCCCCCACAGCGGCAAGCACAAGAAGCTCCTTGTATCCGAGGAGAAGGACCTCTGCTGGAACTGCCACGGCGGGGTGAAGGAGCAGCTCGCAAACCCGGTCGTCCATGCCCCCTTTGCCGCGGGCAGCTGCGCGTCATGCCACGACCCGCATGCCTCTTCGGAGGAGAACCAGCTGGTGGCAAAGCCCAACGCGCTCTGCCAGCGCTGCCATGAACCAGGCTGCAACGTGAACGGGGTCTCCATAACCCACATCACCAAGAAGCTCAACTGCACGCAGTGCCACACGGGGCACAACGGCAAGGTGGCCGGCCTCTTCGGACCCAAGGGGCACGCCCCCTTCATGGCCAAATCCTGTCAGAGTTGTCACAATCCCATCGAGCCCGGCAAGCCCGTCACGACGTGGGCCCAGGGGCAGAAGCTCTGTTTCAGTTGCCATGAGAAGGACCCCACGAATTTCAGGGACGACGACATCCATCTCATGGTCGCCCAGAACCCCTGCACCCTGTGCCATGACTACCACGCCTCCATGCGAGACACCCTGACCAAGAAGGAGTCGTCGGTCTGCTTTACCTGTCACGACACCATCGAGAAGAAGATAGGCATCATGAAAAAGTCGCTGAAAAAGGTGCACAAGGAAAGGGAATGCTTCGACTGCCACAAGCCCATGCACTCCAGCCAGCCCCATTACTTCAAGACGGATGTCATCACCTTGTGCTCGAAGTGCCATGCGGGCCAGCACAGAATCACCCATCCCCTGGGCCAGGGGGTCGTGGACCCGCGTAACGGCCAGGTCCTGACGTGCATATCCTGCCACAGCCTGCACGATGCCCGGGCCGACTACATGCTGCAGTACGACAGAAAGCGGCAGCTCTGCATTCAGTGCCATAAGGAGGATTAGTCCCGCCCTGGCCGAGGTCGGTCGCGGCCGGTCCGCCCTTTTCGGAAAATGCGTCGTCGCTTCCTCCGGGGGCGCGAAATAAGGTTCTCCCCTCTCCTTCCTGTCCCCCGCCGGGGGCCTCTCATGGTATCATAGAACGTTGCTCAGTAATCACGGTCGGTATGCGCTTTAGTGAGGTGCAGTGAAGAAAAGCAGGGTTCTCTCCGTCGCCCTGGGCGCCGCGTTCCTCGCGGCGGGGATGGTCCTGCTCTCCTCTCCAGCCAGGGGGAAGATAATGGGGGGTGTCTGCGGTGACTGCCATACCATGCACAACAGCCAGAATGGCGAGCCCGTGGCAACGGACCTGAGCGGAAATCCCCTGGCCACTCCCTTTTCCCGGCTACTGGTTTCCTCTTGCCTGGGATGCCACAGCAGCTTGTCCTCGGAGACCATCTATGGCCTTCCGGTGACCAACACGCCGGTGGTCAACAACCTGGCGGACCCGGCCCATCCTCTGGCGGGGGGCAATTTCTATTACGTCGGACTCGATGACTCAAACGGCCATAACGTCCTTCCGTCCAATCCCGACGACCTCCTGGGCACCGACCCCCCCGGGGGGGCCTTTCCTTCCGGGGGCTCCTATACGGAGCAGCTTCGATGCGCCGGTACGCGGGGGTGCCACGGTCTGAACGGCGGGCACGGAGAGGCCCCGGTGGACGACCAGCTCATGGCCATGGACGGGGCGCACCATGACAGGGGAGCGCCGCTGGACGGCTCCTCCGTGGGGCGGAGCTACCGCTACCTCAACGGCATCAGCGGCAAGGAGGCCCCCGACTGGGAGTACGACCAGAGCGTCTTCAGTCATAACGAATACGCCGGCGCAAACGGCTATGCCATCACCAACACCATCAGCTATTTCTGCGCCGAATGCCACGGGACTTACCACAGCAGTGCGGACGTGGGTCTGGCTTCGCCGTGGTTCCGGCATCCCACGGATACCGTTCTTCCGGCCGGCCCGACCGAATACAGCATTTATAATTCGTATAGTCTTCTGGCTCCGGTGGCGAGCGGCACCTATATGTCGACCAAGCACGGCATGTTTGCGGACCGGAGCGTCATCGGCGCAGCGCTTCCCTATGCGACCCCGGGGCATTGCGGGCAGTGCCATGAGCAGCACGCGAGCGTCCAGGGTGCAGAGCCCGAGCCGCCTGTGGGCCAGGGGGCCTCGCAGTACGCTCTGTTTGAGAACAACTTCGGCGCCTTCAAGAACCAGCTTTGCTACGAGTGCCATGAGCGGTTCACACTGGAAGGCATGCCCCTGGGGTACGGCCGGTACGGCATATACCAGGGGAAGACGAAGTACGACGATTCCATCCACGCGACCAGCCTGAACATGCTGTGGAGCCCCGACCCCAGCCCTCCCGGCCCCGCGCTCGACGACGCGGGCAACTGCCACAACTGCCATAACCCCCACGGCTTCTCCGACTCTCTGGGGCTTATCAACAGCATGGCCTTTGCCCGTGAGGAGAGTCTCTGCGAGGCGTGCCACGACGGCACTCAGGCGGGAGCCGCCGAAAACGTGAAGGCCCAGTTCGCCAAAACATACAGCCATCCCACGCACGCCTATACGGGGCGCCACGTGCTCCCCGAAAACGGCCAGCCCGGGGGAACCAGCTTCGGCCCGGATAACCGGCACGCCGAATGCTCGGACTGCCATAACGCCCACGCGCTCGGCCCCGCCGGAGACACCCACACGCCCCCGGGCAATGCCGTCTCCGAGGCCCTCCAGGGCACTTGGGGCGTGGAGCCGGCCTGGCCCTCCATCTGGACCCAGCCGACGAGCTTCACCGAGCAGAGGCCGCCCCTTTATCCGGACGGAAGCCAGTACGAGTATCAGATATGCTTCAAGTGCCACTCCTACTACGGGCTGGGCACGCAGCTTGACAGTGTCTCGGCCATCGTGGGGCCTTCGGGGCAGTACATCACCGACCAGGCCTGGGAGTTCAACCCCAACAACAAGTCGGCCCATCCGGTGGCCGTGGGGCTGGCCAACATGCCCGGCTCCTCCCTGCCGCAGGCGTTGCCGGCTTCGGGCATGAAGGCCCCCTGGACCCAGGTGGGTGCCCAGAGCATGTACTGCTCCGACTGCCACGGGCAGGAGGACACGCTGCTTGAGCCCGAAGGCCCCCACGGCTCAAACGTGAAGTTCATGCTGAAAGGCACGGGCAAGTACTGGCCGGCGGGGCCGGGCGGTCTTCCCTGGACCCTTGCCGACGCCGGCAATCCCGATCTTTTCTGCAACAACTGCCACGACATTTATAACGGAGGAGCCTGGAACAACTTGCCTCATTCGGTGGGCAACCATCAGGACAAGCAGTGCGTGCAATGCCACGTGGCCGTGCCCCACGGCTCCAAGCGCTCGCGGCTTATCGGCTATGCCACGGACCCCGCACCTTATAATTATCAGGGCATGTCCCTGGTCATATCGGGGTTCAAGAAGGCCGCCCCGTGGAGCTATACTGCCGCCAACTGCCAGGCCTCATGCCACATGATGCATGCCAACCCCGTGGTGGGTGCCGAGCCCTGATGCGCGGCGAGGCCGTTTCGGATGTGGGGCGCTGTTTACTTTCTTTTTTCAGTTGTCTTATCCTGTGAGAAAAGCATCACTGGAGGTTGAGATGCCGAAGGCAGCCGCTTTTGCCATATGTGCCGTTGTCCTGTTTCTTTTGCCGGGCCTGTCCCGAGGGGAAACCCCGGACTGCTCCATGTGCCATCCTGACAAAGCGGAGGGCAAGGTCGTACACCCGGCCGTCTCCATGGGATGCACGTCCTGCCACAGTGGGGTGGACGCCTCGCAGATTCCCCACGCCTTTACGGGAGAGAAGGGCCTCTCCTCGGGAGTGCCCGACCTTTGCTTCGGCTGCCACGGGACCGGCGCCTTCACGGGCAAGACGGTGCACATGCCGGTCACGGCGGGCATGTGCCTGCAGTGCCACAGCCCCCACACCAGCGAGAACGCCAAGCTCCTCCTGGCAAAGGGCAACGCCCTCTGCACGGGCTGTCACGGGGACATCAAGGAGGGCTCCCACGTGACGGCCGGACACCCCCTCAAGGGACCCAAGGACCCCAAGCGCCCCGGGGAGCCCTTCGGCTGCGTGAGCTGCCACAACCCCCACGCGTCGAGCTCGCCCACTCTTTTCCGTTATGAAGCGCAGGACGCTTTTGAAATCTGCGGGCACTGCCACGAGTTTTAGGGCCCTCCGCCTCCGCTGAGCTCGAGGAGCCGGAAGCAGGGCGCCGCCTCTTTTCGGAGGGGGAGAAGACGATACGGTTGCCCTCCGTCGGCAATTGATATATTTTCGGGGGGTTCGTTAAACTAACCTTTGTACATGCCATTTCCCCGGCCTTCCCATAAACTGGAGCGCACGGCGGGGTATCTGATACCTGTGCTGGTCCTTCTTTACTGTTTCGGCGTGGCGCTCAAGTACCCCTTGAACGACTCCGACCTCTGGTGGCACCTGAAGACGGGTGAGTACATTGTTGAAGCAAAGAGCCTTCCCTCGAGCGATCTTTTCTCCTACACGGTGCCCGAGCCCCTCACGGACAACCAGATACGAGGCCTGCGGGCGCAATGGCTGGGCCAGGTGTTCTCGTACATGGCCGAGCGTACCGGGGGTCTCGCCGGGGTGGTTTTCCTCAGAAACCTTCTCATCGTGCTTCCCTCGATTCTTTTGTGCCTGTGGCTGTGGAGGAGGAAGGCGGGGCTCCTGGCGACACTGGCGGTCGCCGCGTACCCGGCCATCGTTTTCTCGGCCAAGCTTTTCTATGCCTTCGAACGTCCCCAGGGGTTCTCCTTCGCCCTGGCTCTCGTCGTGGTCATGCTCCTTGAGAGGCTGAGGAGACGACGGGGTGCCGACTTTACCTGGGTTCTCCTGCCCCTTGCCATGGCTTTCTGGTCGAACGTCCACGGGGGCTACATCATGGGAAATTTCATTCTCCTTCTCTATCTTTCGGCCGAGGGTCTTCTCCTTCTGCTCAGAAAGCTCCGCGGGTCGGCCGCAGCCGGGCCGGGTGCGGCCTTTTTCGCCGTGGGCGCCCTCGCCATCGTCTTTTCCTTTGCGAATCCAAACACGTATTATTTTTTCTGGACCTACCTCAAGTCTTCGTTTGCAATGCTGGGAGCGGGGGCTCAGCCCTCCCATGGGGCCGGCGGGACAAACTGGGTGGCCACCACGCTGCTTGAGTATCTTCCCCTGCGGTACTTCTACAAGCAGATGGGATACGGCTGGCTTCTTACGTATTGGGCCCTGGCCGGGGTGACCGCCCTGTTGCTTGTGCTCAAGTACTGGATGAGGCGGCGCGTGGACCTGGCCGAGCTTCTCGCCGTGGCTTTCCTTGTCCTGTTTGCCGAGACGTACGCCCGGGGGCAGCTCTTCTCGCTGGCCGTTCTTCCTTTCTATGCCGGCAAGAGCATCGTCGAGCTCAAGGATATGGGCGTAACCGCCCGGGCTGTTTCCCGTGCCGCCGCGACCGTGGTGCTGATGCTCTCGGTGGCCTTTGGCGGATACATGTATGCGTACTACAAATCGGCCTTCCTGCTTGCTCCCGGCGTGGCCACCACGTGGGTTACGGCGTGGTATCCGAAAAGCGCCGCCGCCTTTCTCCGCGAGACCCCGGTGGCGCCCCCCATGTACAACTTCTATAACTGGGGCGGTTTTTTCATCTGGTCGCTCTACCCCAAGTACAAGGTGTTCGTGGACGGACGCGCCTTGAGCAGCGAGGTCAACGTCGAGGCCGATAGAATTCTCAACGCGGGTCCCGGGTGGCGCGAGAGCCTGGATGCCCGGGGGGTGAATTTCGTCGTCTCTCCCGTCGTCTTCCGCGATACGGGCGTGCGCGTGCCGCTGACCATGAGGCTCGTGGGCGATGCGGACTGGCGCCTCGTCTTTCTCGACCGGAACACGGCCATTTTCCTCCGCGCCAGGGAAAGCAACATGCCCGTCATCCGGAGCTACGCAATGCCCAAGAAGAACGTCTACGCCGAGGTCGTCCGGATGGAGGACGTCTTCTTGTCCACCGCTCCCTACCATCCCGTTTTCAATCTCGAGAAGGCCGACGCCCTTTTCGCCCTGGGCCGGTACGCCCAGGCCAAGGCCATCTACGAGCATTTCCCCTCTCGGAGCCGGCATCAGCTCCAGAGGCTGGCCGAGCTGGGATACTGAGCCGCGCGGTATCCCGCTGCTCCCTCTCATATCCCCCTACGCAATAAGCCATTGATAATGTAATCTTTGGACGAGCGTCAAGCCAGGAAATGACCAGGGGGTTTCGCCTCTCTCGCCTCTGTTTGCCCTGAATAAAATGCCCGATGAAAAAGCCGGTTATGATACGCCTCTGTTTGCCCTGAATAAAATGCCCGATGAAAAAGCCGGTTATGATATAATCGATGCGTTTTCCGGGAATAAATGCTTTTTTCTCTTTTTTTCGCAGTCCGAAAGGGGACCCGCTCTTGCTCTGCGCGGCGGCCGCCGCGCAGAGGAGGAAAGTAACTTGCGGTTGCAGCCCCTTGCTGCTACAATCCGGGAAAGCCGGAGCAGGGTGGACATATATGGACGTGGTTCGCGGTGGAGAAGGTGGCGTAAAGAATGGGTTTTTTCCGATGAAGTGGTGAAATACCCATGCCGTTGATTGGTTATTTCACCGTTTCAAACACCTTGGTTCATGGTGGAGGCTGAAATTTCGGCATCGCCGCGGCGGGCATGTTTGTTGCACTGATATCTATGTCTAAGAATGTCCAGAACGGAGGCGCGGATGAGCAAGAGAGTTCTGGTGGTCGATGACGAGCCGTC
>JARRLN010000009.1 GCA_037386965.1 Nitrospirota bacterium | reverse complement strand
CGATGGCATATAATATGAGGATGCGGCTTGTCCTTTTCGACATAGACGGAACGCTCATCAGCACCGGCGGGGCGGGCACCAGGGCGCTGACCGCCGCCCTGAGCGAAACTCTCCGCATACGGGACGCCTTCGCGGGTATACGGATGGCCGGGATGACCGACCCCCGCATTATCGCGGAGGCCCTGCGCCGCCGCGGCATAACGGCTGACGGCTTGATGCCCCGGCTTCTGGAGTCCTATGTGCGTCACCTGGCGCGGGAGATGGCCGTCTCCAATGGCCGGTGCGTCATGCCCGGGGTGGCCGATGTCCTGACGGGCCTCCGGTCTGTGCCGGGCACGGCGGCCGGGCTTCTCACGGGCAATGTCGCCGAAGGAGCACGCATCAAGCTCGATGCCCTGGGGCTGAGCGGCTACTTTCTCCTGGATGGCCTCTCCCACGAGCTCTTCGGCGCCTTCGGCAGCGACAGCGAGGACAGAAACCTCCTGCTGCCCTACGCCCTGGACAGATACCGGAAGCTCACGGGTGTAGCGGTGAAGCCGGAAGACTGCATCGTGGTGGGCGATACGCCCCGGGACGTGCAGTGCGCCCGGCGGTACGGGACCCGTGCCGTGGCGGTGGCCACCGGCCCGTACAGCCTGGAGGAACTGAGGAAGACCGGGGCCCACCTCGCCCTCCCCGACCTCTCGGGGCACCGGGAGTTTCTCAGGACTCTTTCTTCCTGGTAGGCTTCTTCCCTGCAAGCTCCCGCGCCAGGCGGGCGATGTTCTCCGCGGTGAAACCGAACTTCTCGAAGAGGACCTTCCCGGGGGCCGAAGCGCCGAAGCGGTCCAGGGCCAGAACGCCCCCCTCCGTACCGACATACTTGTGCCATCCCAGGCTCGCCCCAGCCTCCACCGCCAGGCGGCGAGGCACCTCGGGGGGGAGGACCTCCTTCCGGTAGCTCTCGGACTGGGCGTCGAAAAGCTCCATGGAGCACATGCTGACCACCCGCGTGTGAAGGCCCTCCTCCGTGAGGGTGCGCGCCGCAGCGAGGGCGGGATGCACCTCCGAGCCGCTGGCGATGAGGATAACGTCGGGCCTCCGGCCCCCGGGCTCCCAGAGGACGTAGCCCCCCTTTGCCGCGCCGCGGGCAGGGGAGCATTCCTTCCGGTCCAGGACGGGGAGCTTCTGCCGGGTGAGAACCAGCATGGTGGGCCCCTTCGTGTTGGCCAGGGCCAGCCGCCAGGCCTCCACCGTTTCGCTGGCGTCGGCGGGGCGAATGACGGTCATGTTGGGCATGGCCCGGTAAGCGGCCAGGTGCTCCACGGGCTGGTGCGTCGGCCCGTCCTCCCCGAGGCCGACGGAATCGTGGGTCATCACATAGACGACCCGCCGGCCCATCATGGCCGAGAGCCGGCTTGCGGGACGCAGGTAATCGGAGAAGACCAGGAAAGTGCCCCCGTAGGGGATAAGCATGCCCGAGAGGGCCATGCCATTGAGGACCGCCCCCATGGCGTGCTCCCTCACGCCGAAGTGGATGTTCCTTCCCGGCCTGCCGGGCAGGTAGTCCTTGTGGCCCTTCAGATAGGTGTTGTTGGAGGGAGCCAGGTCCGCCGAGCCGCCGATAAGATGCGGCAGGGCATCGGCCAGGGCGTTGAGGACCTTGCCCGACGCGCTGCGGGTTGCCACCGGCCCGTCCTCCGGCTTGAAAGAGGGAAGCTCCCTCTCCCATCCGTCGGGCAGACGCCCCGCAACCAGGTCTTCCCGGAGGGCGGCAAGCTCCGGGTATTGGCGGCGGTATTTCTTCATCATGCCCTGCCAGGAACGCTCGGCCTCCCTGCCCCTGCCCACAGCGCCCCGCATGTGGGTGAGCACTTGCCGGGAAACACGGAAGGGCTTCTCCGGCAGGCCCAGCATGTGCTTTATGAGGATTATCTCCTCCTCCCCCAGGGGGGCGCCGTGGCAGGCGGCCGTGTCCTCGTAAGTGGGGGAGCAGTAGCCGATGCGGGTGCGGGCCAGGATGAGAGAGGGCCTTTTCTTCTCCCGCCGGGCCCTTCCGATGGCCCCGGCCACGCCCTTGAGGTCGTAGCCGTCAACGCTCTCCGTGTGCCAGCCCATGGCCTGAAAGCGGGCGGCCACGTCCTCGGTGAAGGCGAGGTCCGTGGGTCCCTCGATGGTTATCCTGTTGTCCGAGTACAGGCAGATGAGCTTTCCCAGCCCGAGGTGCCCCGCCAGGGAGGCCGCCTCGGAGGAGACCCCTTCCATGAGGTCGCCGTCACTGGCGATGACGTAGGTGTAGTGGTCCACCACCGCAAAACGGGGCTTGTTGAAGAGGGAGGCCAGGTAGCGCTCGGCCATAGCCATCCCCACCGCCGTTGCAAAGCCCTGTCCCAGGGGGCCCGTGGTGGTCTCTATGCCGGAGGGCAGGCAGTGCTCGGGGTGCCCGGGGGTCTTGCTTCCCCACCGCCGGAAGCCCTTGATATCCTCGAGGGTGATGTCATGGCCCGTAAGGTAGAGAAGGCTGTACAAGAGCATGGAGCCGTGCCCGGCGGACAGGACAAACCGGTCGCGGTTCGGCCACGCGGGGTTCCTGGGGTTATGCTTCAGAAACCTCTGCCAGAGGACGTACGCCATGGCCGCGTCCCCCATGGGCATGCCCGGGTGGCCGGAGTCGGCCTGCTGCACGGCGTCGGCCGAGAGCATCATGATGGTGTTAATGCACAGGTTGTCAATCCCCATTGATGAGCTTCCTTTTGCTCGCGGTTTTTCCGGAACCCGAAGGCGCACCACCCACGGGAGGCATGTGCAATGCGGTTGATGATTATTTCACAAGGAGCGGGTGGATTTCAAGCGGAAAGACCGGAAAGGCCGCTGAAATGCTGGACTTTTCGACCCATCGGCCCGCCCGCCGGCTCTCTGCCCGGCAGGGGATAAGGCCCCCGGGCTTCTGTTATAATAAATCGATATGGTACAGACATTGCTTAAAAAACTGTTCGGCTCAAAGAACGAGAGGGAAGTCAGGCGCCTCCTGGGCGCGGTGGCCTCCATAAACGCCCTTGAGCCGGCCGTCTCGGCCCTCTCTGACGAGGCCCTGGCGGCAAAGACGGGGGAGTTCCGCTCCCGCCTGGAAAACGGGGAGACCCTGGAGGACATCCTCTCGGAGGCCTTCGCGGTGGTCAGGGAGACCTCCAAGCGCACCCTGGGCATGCGGCACTTCGACGTGCAGCTGGCTGGAGGGATGGTCCTTCACGAAGGCAGGATAGCCGAGATGAAGACCGGCGAGGGCAAGACCCTGGTGGCCACCCTGCCGGTGTATCTCAACGCCCTCACGGGGCGGGGAGTGCACATCGTCACCGTCAACGACTACCTGGCCAGCCGCGACGCCCAGTGGATGATGCCCATCTATAATTTCCTCGGCCTCTCCGTAGGCGTCATCGTCCACGGCCTCACCGACGAGCAGCGCCAGGAGGCCTACGGCGCGGACATCACCTACGGAACGAACAACGAGTTCGGCTTCGACTATCTCCGGGACAACATGAAGTACGACATCCGCAGCTACGTGCAGCGGGAGCAGCATTACGCCATCGTGGACGAGGTGGACAGCATCCTCATCGACGAGGCCCGCACCCCTCTTATCATCTCGGGCCCGTCGGAGGACTCCACGGACAAGTACTACAAAATCAACCGCATCGTCCCGCGCCTGCGGACGGAAGAGGATTTCACCCTCGACGAGAAGACGAAGAACGCCATCCTCACCGAGGAGGGCAATGCCAAGGCGGAGGGCCTCCTGGAGGTAGGCAACCTCTACGACGCGGCCAACATGGAGCTCGTGCACCACGTGCTTCAGGCCCTGAGGGCCCACCACCTTTTCAAGCGCGACGTGGACTACGTCGTCAAGGACGGCGAGGTCGTCATCGTGGACGAGTTCACCGGACGGCTCATGCCCGGCCGCCGCTGGTCCGACGGCCTGCACCAGGCCATTGAAGCCAAGGAAGGGGTGAAAATCGCCAGTGAGAACCAGACCCTGGCCACCATCACCTTCCAGAACTACTTCCGCATGTACGACAAGCTCGCCGGCATGACCGGCACGGCCGACACCGAGGCCGAAGAGTTCGCCGAGATATACAACCTGGAGGTGCTGGTGGTCCCCACCCACATGCCCATGATACGCCAGGACCATCCCGACCTCATCTATAAGAGCGAGAAGGGGAAGTTCAAGTCCATCGTGGAGGAGATACACGAGAGGCACCAGCAGGGGCAGCCCACCCTGGTGGGGACCATCTCCATCGAGAACTCCGAGCTCCTGAGCAAGATGCTCAACCGCCGGAAAATCCAGCACTCGGTCCTGAACGCCAAGTACCACGAGAAGGAGGCCGAGATCATCGCCCAGGCCGGAAGAAGCGGCGCGGTCACCATAGCCACCAACATGGCCGGGAGGGGAACGGACATCGTCCTGGGGGGCAACCCCGAGGGGCTGGCCCGCCAGACCCTCGCGGGCAAAGAAGAGCCCACCGAAGAGGACCACGCCCAGGCCCTCGCCCAGGCCCGCACCCGGTGCGCCGAGGACAAGAAGAAGGTCATCGAGGCCGGGGGGCTTTTCATCCTGGGGACCGAGAGGCACGAGTCCCGCCGCATAGACAACCAGCTCCGGGGACGTTCCGGCCGCCAGGGAGACCCGGGCGGGTCGCGCTTTTACCTCTCGCTCGAGGACGACCTCATGCGCATCTTCGGCTCCGAGAAAATATCGGGTCTCATGCAGCGCCTGGGGATGGAGGAGGACGTCCCCATCGAAAACAAGATGATCACCCGGGCCGTGGAGAACGCCCAGAAGAAGGTGGAGGGCCACAACTTCGACATCCGGAAGCACCTCATCGAGTACGACGACGTCATGAACAAGCAGAGGACGGAGATTTACGCCTTCAGGCGGGAGATACTCGAGCAGGAAAGCCTCAAGGAGAACGTCCAGGGGATGATAGAGGACACCATGGAGGAGCTTCTGGCCATCTACTGTCCCGAGGACAAGCACCCCGAGGACTGGGACATGCAGGGACTGAGGGACTCCCTCTACGGCGTGTTCGCCTTCTTCATGGAGGACTTCCCCGAAGAAGAGCCCCCCCAGGAGTGGCTCCGCAAGGCTCTCCTGGCCCATTACGACGCCAAGGAGGCGCAGTTGGGGGCCGAGCTCATGCGGTACCTGGAGAAGATGATGATGCTCCAGGTGGTGGATGCCCAGTGGAAGGACCACCTCCTGGGCATGGACCACCTGAAGGAGGGCATCGGGCTCAGGGGCTACGGGCAGCTGGACCCCCTCACCGAGTACAAGAAGGAGGCCTTCGAGCTTTTCGCGGAGATGACCGGCCGGATAAACACCGAGACCGTGAGGCGTCTCTGCCGCATACAGGTCAGGGAGGAAAAGGAGATTAAGCGCACATCCCAGAAACAGCGCCTTGTATATAATAGAAGCGCCCAGGGAGCGGGTGCGGGTGCCCCACAGCCGGCGAAGCGCGGCAACAAGGTGGGGCGCAACGAGCCCTGCCCCTGTGGGAGCGGGAGAAAATACAAGAAGTGCTGTGGGATGAATGCCTGAGAAAACAATTTTTCTCATAGGGCCTGAACCCTCTTCCCTCCGAGAGCTCCTCGCGGCCCAGGGCTACCAGGTCCGGTGTTTTTCGTCCTCTCAGGCGGCGCTGGCCGCCCTGCCCGAGGCCGACCTCCTCATCCTGGGCCGGGACCACAGGGAGCTTTTCGAGGAGCTTACCCGGGCCGCCCGGGGAATCCCCAAGTTGGTCGTTTCCGCCGACGGCTCTACCCGCAAGCTCGGTCCCTGGCTCAGGCAGCCCCTTGCCTTCCCCGTACACGAGCCCTCGGATAAGGACATCCTGGCCTATGCGGCCCGCCTGCTCAAAGAGCATGCCCAGATGGAGAGGGCGGAGCAGATGCGCTCTTCCATGACCACGATGAAGGAGGAGCTGGCCTTCTTCGAGCAGATGAACAGGGTGCTGACCTCCTCGCGGGACATCAACGAGGCCCTCTGCACCATCATGCGCAGGGTCAAGGACCTCACGGGCGCGGAGGCCTGGAGTGTTCTGCTTGCCGACGAGAGCTCGGGAGACCTGGTCTTTGAGAAGACCGTAGGCAAAATGAAAAGAAAAATCAAGAAGTTCCGCCTCAAACCCGGTGAGGGCATAGCCGGCTGGGTGGCTCAGAAGGGTGTCCCCGCCGTGGTCTCCGACATCACCAAGGACCCCAGGTTCTCCAAGCGGGTGGACCGGATAAGCCATGTAAACACCAGGACCGTGATGAGCGCCCCCATTGTCAGCCAGGGCAAGGTGCTGGGGGTCCTGGAGCTCATCAACAAGAAAAAGGGAGACGCCTTCACGGAGCGGGACCTGGAGATACTCATGAAGTTCGTCAACCAGGCGGCCCTCGCGGTGGAGAAGATAGCCCTTCAGCAGAAGCTCGAGGAGCTGGCCATAACCGACGACCTCACCAACCTCTTCAACACCCGGTACCTCAACAGGAGCATCGAGAACGAGATACAGCGCAGCAACCGCTACAACACGAGCGTCTCCATCATCTTCATGGACATCGACCACTTCAAGGACATAAACGACACCCACGGGCACCTTGTGGGCAGCAAGGTCCTGGTGGAGATAGGCGAGCTTCTCATAACGGAACTGAGGAGCGTGGACATCGTGGCCCGGTACGGCGGGGACGAGTTCGTCATCGTGCTGCCGCAGACGACGCTGCACAACGCCCTGGCCATCGCGGAGAGGATTCGCAAGTCGGTGGAAAGCGGCGTCTTTCTTGTCGATGGGGGATATAATCTCACAATTACGGCGAGTTTCGGCGTCGCCTCCTACCCCGAGAGCTCTCGTTCCAAAGAGGAGCTGATGCGCCTTGCCGACGAATCCATGTACAACGTAAAACACCGGACACGAAACGGTGTTTATGCTATAATTTGACGCGATGGCGTTATTTAACTACGCAACCAAGGAAATAACGCTCAAGGTAGTCTATTACGGCCCTGGCCTCTGCGGGAAGACCACCAACTTGCAGTACCTGCATGCCTCCATGTCGCCCGAGAAGACTGGCAAGCTCCTCTCCCTGTCCACCGATGCGGACAGAACCCTGTTTTTCGATTTCATGCCGGTGCATCTGGGGCGCATCAAGGACTTCAACGTCCGCTTCCAGCTCTATACCGTTCCGGGGCAGGTCCGGTACAACGCCACGCGGAAGCTCGTCCTCAAGGGCGCCGACGCGGTGGTCTTCGTAGCGGACTCGCAGCGTGCCTTGAAGGAGCAGAACGTCGAGAGCCTGGAGAACATGAGGGAGAACCTCACGGCCAACAACATAGACCCCGACGACATCCCCGTGATCCTTCAGTACAACAAGCGCGACCTCCCCAACACCCTCAGCCCCGGGGAGCTGGACCAGGACCTGAACGCCGGCGGGAACACGGCCATCCACGCCGTTGCCGTCGACGGCACCGGCGTGGAGGAGACCTTCAAGCTGGTAACCCGCCGCCTCCTTGACCACATATCCAGGAAGCACAACGTCCAGATAGAGCCCCCTGCGGGCGGCGACACGGCAGAGGCGGCCGCTCCCGCCGAGCCCGCCAAGAACAGGCCCATCCACATAGCCGTGGAGGACCGCGGGGCCCGGGCCCTTCACGACCAGCCGGCATCCGTGGAATCCCTCCTCTCGGAGGCGGAAATCGAGAAGGACCTCCTCGAGGCCAGCATGTCCGCCGAAGAGGAGCCGGCAGCAGGGGAGGCGTCCTCCTGGGGCGGCTTCCCCGAAGGCACCCTGGAGTCCGCGGGAGGCGCCCGGGGGAACGAAAGCGGGGGCAACGACGCAGCGGGCGGGCCCGGGGACGGGACCCTGGGGGAAGGCCTCCCCGGCGGGGACGAAACGCACTTCCCCTGGGATACGGCCGAGCTTGAAGACGTCCGCACGGAGCTCGAGGACATGCTCTCCGCAGGGCCCCCGAAGGGTGCCGGACCACGTGCCGCTCCCCGGGCTTCGGCCCGCGGCGGCGGCCCGGGGGCAAGGGAGGCGCCCCCCGAGCTTTCCGGGCTCCTGACCCGGGTGCTCGAGGAGCTCAGGGAGACCAAGGAGCAGCAGAAGAGGATTCTCAGCTCCCTGAAGACAATCGAGCTCGCCCTCCTGAAGTCGGGCAAGTCCGCCGCCACGAGGGGTCAAGGCCGTACGGGCCTTTGAGAAGGGCCTCCGGGCGCGCCCGGAGGAGACGCGCCTTTTTTGCTTCGCCACGCCAGAAACCCGTTGACACGCTCCCACCTTCTCACGTATAGTTATTCCCATGCCGGGAACCTATATTCCATCGGCGTACCTGCCGATACTGATATTCATGTTCGTGGCCACGGCTTTCGGCTTCGGAGCCCTCCTCATAGGGGCCCTTTTCCGGCCGTCCCGCCCGTACCCGGAGAAGCTCTCCCCGTACGAATCGGGCAACATCCCGGTGGGTGAGCCGCGGCAGCGGTTCTCCGTGAGTTTCTATGTCATCGCCATGCTCTTCGTGGTCTTCGACGTGGAGGCGGTATTCCTTTACCCATGGGCAATCGTCTTTGACAAGATAGGCATGTACGCCTACGTCGAGATGATACTGTTCATCGCCATTCTCCTGGTCGGCTACCTCTACGCATGGAAGAAGCTGGCCTTCAGCTGGGATTGAAAGGAGGTGACAGCCAAATGGTCCTGGACAACACCGGCGCCGTGGAGGTCGAGAAAGGCCTCAAGGTCATACCCGGCGCCAACACCATCATCGCCACCCTGGACAAGATAATCGACTGGGGGCGTCTCTCCTCTCTCTGGCCCATGACGTTCGGCCTGGCGTGATGCGCCATTGAAATGATGACGACGGGATCGTCACACTATGACCTGGACCGTTTTGGCGTCCTCTTCAGGGGTTCGCCCCGGCAGGCGGACTTCGTGATAATCGCGGGCACCGTCACCAAGAAGATGGCTCCCGTGGTGCGGAGGGTCTACGACCAGATGCCCGAGCCCCGGTACGTGATATCCATGGGGAGCTGTGCGTGCACGGGCAACATCTACCAGAGCTATTCCACCGTGCAGGGCGTGGATTCCTTCCTCCCGGTGGACGTCTACGTGCCCGGCTGCCCGCCCCGTCCGGAGGCCCTTCTGGACGGCATCGTGAAGCTTCAGGAGAAAATACGGCAAGAGCATCTCAGATGGAACCACTTCAGTTAGCCGACAAGCTCAGGGCGCAGTTCCCCGAGGACGTCCTGGAGGTCACGGAGTTCCGGGGCCAGGCGTCCGTCATCCTCAAAAAGGACCGCATCGTGGAGGTCTGCCGGTGGCTCCGTGACGAGCCGGAGCTCTCCCTGGACCACCTCCGGGACATCACGGCGGTGGACTGGCTCGGCAGAAAGCTCCCCCGCTTCGAGGTCGTCTATCACCTTTACTCGCTCAAGCACCGGCACATGATACGCCTGAAGGCCCAGGTCTCCGAGGAGGACTGCTCCATCGACACGGTCACGCCGCTGTGGAGCGGGGCCGGCTGGCACGAGCGGGAGTGCTACGACCTCTTCGGGGTCGTTTTCACGGGACACGGAGACCTCAGGCGAATACTCCTGCCGGAGGACTGGGAGGGACATCCCCTGAGAAAGGATTATCCCACCATGGGCCCGCCTCCCGAGCAGGAGTGGCCGGGCTTCAAGGAAGTGCTCAAGAAAGCGGAGACGTACAAGGAGTTCGAATGGGAAAGGTAGAGGAGACCCCCAGCCCGGCCGTCGAGACCAAGGAGCTCACCGTCAGCGTCGGCCCCCAGCACCCCGCCACCCACGGCGTGCTCAGGGTGGTCCTGGACCTCGACGGAGAGAAGGTGGTCAAGTGCACCCCCTACGTGGGGTACCTGCACCGGGGGACGGAGAAGCTGGCGGAGGGCAAGACGTACCTGAACGCCCTTCCCCTCTCGGACAGGCTGGACTACATCTCCTCCATGTGCAACAACGTGGGCTACTGCGTGGCCGTGGAGAAGCTCCTCGGCGTGGAGGTCCCCGAGCGGGCAAAGTTCATCCGCACCATGTGCGCCGAGATGACCAGGATATCGAGCCACATCATCTGGTTCGGCACCCACGTCCTGGACATCGGAGCCACCACGCCCTTCCTTTACAGCTTCCGCGACAGGGAACGCATAATGGACCTCTTCGAGATGCTCTGCGGGGCCCGGCTCACGGTGAGCTACCCCCGCATCGGAGGCGTCAGAAACGACGTGAGCCAGGAGTTCCTGGACACGCTCTGGCAGTTCACCGAGGAGTTCCCGAGCAAGATGGACGAGTACGAGGTCCTCATAGACCAGAACCGCATCTGGCTTCAGCGCACCAAGGGAGTGGGCGTCCTCACGGCCGAGGAGGCCGTCGACTGGGGCATGACCGGGCCCATGGTCCGGGGCTCCGGCGTACCCTTCGACATCCGGAAGTATGAGCCCTACGATGCCTACGACCAGGTGGAGTTCGACGTGCCCACCGGCACGGCCGGGGACGTCTACGACCGGTACCGCGTCCGCATGCTGGAGATGAGGCAGTCCAACCGCATCATCCGGCAGTGCATCGAGAATCTGCCCCGGGGCCCCATTCTGGCCCCCGATGCGCCGAAGTTCACGCTTCCGGCCAAGGACAACGTGATGAAGGACATGGAGTCCCTCATCCATCATTTCGTCCTCATCACCAAAGGGCCCATTACCGCCCCGCAGGGCGAGGTATATGCGGCCACCGAAGTGCCCAAGGGCGAACTGGGCTTCTATTTCATCAGCGACGGCACCGGCAGGCCGTACAGGATGAGGCTGCGCTCCCCGTCCTTCGTGCACGCCTCGGTGCTGCCCAAGCTCTCCGAGGGCAGTCTGGTCGCCGACGTCATCGCAAACATCGGGACCATCGACATCGTTCTGGGGGAATGCGACCGCTGAGCCCCGCCGGCACGGCGGGGCCTCCAGAGCTTGAGGATTGAAGCACAGGTTTGCGCCCGGCACGCGGGGGGTGCCGCTCCGGGCCGAAGAAAAGATATAAACGAACACGGGGGGAGGGGGTCTCTTGCAGACCCCCGAAATGCGTCTCCCCGATGGAAGAAAGCGGCCGTCTTATTATTGACAAGACCCGTGCGCTCCGCATAACATCCGGGGGCGCAGGGCGGAGGCGGCCCTTTCGCCCGGTGCGGGCAGGCGTTTGCCCGGGCTTTTTTCGGATGCGTGCGGGGGCTGGACTTCTGATGTGTTTTGAGTATAATAGAGTGCTTTGCGGCCCCGGTTTAGCGTGCCGATAGCGGGCGTACGAATCGAGAAGCTCAACGGACAAGGACACGGGTATGGACCACGTTAACATATTCGAGTTTCTCTTCCCCCAAGGCATCTTTGACCTCACCATCCGCATCCTCATCATCCTGCTCGAAATAGCCCTGGTGCTGGCCGCGGTGATGGCCCACGTGGCCTACGCCACCTACTTCGAGCGCAAGACGATAGGCCACATGCAGGTGCGCCTCGGCCCCAACCGGGTGGGCTGGCGCGGCCTCCTTCAGCCCATAGCGGACTTCGTGAAGCTGTTCTTCAAGGAAGACATCATTCCCGAGCGCGCCGACAAGCCCATTTTCTACGTCGCCCCCATCATCTCCATTTTTGCGGGCATGTCCACCCTGGCCGTCATGCCCTTTTTCCAGGGCTTCGCCATCGCAAATATAAACATCGGGCTCCTGTATGTTTTGGCCATGTCCTCCCTGGGGGCTTACGGCGTGGTGATGAGCGGATGGGCGTCGAACTCGAAGTACTCCTTCCTGGGAGGGCTCCGGTCCTCGGCCCAGGTGATAAGCTACGAGATAGCCCTCGGCCTGAGCCTCGTGGGGGTCATCATCATGGCGGGCTCCCTCAACCTTGCCGACATCGTCAAGGCCCAGGAAGCCTATCCGACAAAGGCCTACGTCATCCCGCAGTTCCTGGGCTTCTTCGTCTTCTACGTCGCGGCGCTGGCCGAGACCAACCGCACGCCCTTCGACCTTCCGGAGGCCGAGAGCGAGCTGGTGGCCGGCTATTTCACGGAGTACAGCGGCATGCGGTTCGCCCTTTTCTTCGTGGCCGAGTACCTGGGGATGATCATCATGTCCATCATGGGGGCCCTGTGCTTCCTGGGCGGCTGGAACGGGCCCTTCGCCGTGCCTTACGTTCCCTTCTTCTGGCTGCTCGTGAAGGTGTACGCTTTCATGTTCCTGTACTACTGGATCCGGGCCACCGTGCCCCGCTACAGGTACGACCAGCTCATGGGCCTGGGCTGGAAATTCCTGATACCCCTGGCCCTCCTGAACATCGTGATAACAGCCACGGTCAAGATACTGGTCTGAGGAGGAGAGGTGGATTTCAAGAAAGTCGTCAGGACGGTCTTTTTCATAGAGATACTGAAAGGCATGGCCCTCACCCTCAAGACCCTGTTCACGCGGCCGGTGACCCTCCGCTACCCGGAGGTGCCCCGGCAGCCCAAACCCGGTTTCCGGGGACTGCACGCCCTGGTGCGGGAGGCAGACGGGCGGGAGAGGTGCATCGCCTGCGGCCTGTGCGCGGCCATATGCCCCTCGCAGTGCATCTCCATCCATACCGGCGAGGCCCCGGACGGGCGGAAGGTCGCCGAGCGATACGAAATCGAGGTGCTCCGCTGCACCTTCTGCGCCTTCTGCGTGGAGGCCTGCCCGGTGGGGGCCGTGGTCCTGACGGAGCATTTCGAGTACGCCAACTACAGCCGGGACGATTTCTGGATGACCAAGGAGAAGCTCCTTCAGAACTGGGACACCTTCATGGCGGGCGAGAAGGGCCGGGAATACCTCAAGAGATTCTGGCTGCCCAAGGCCACCGCCTTCGGCGGCTACGAGGGGCAGGCCGTCTTCAGGCCGAAAGGGAAAAAGGAGGCCGCCGGTGCCTGAGTTTTTCTTCTTCTACCACGCCATCGTCATCACGGCGCTGTCCCTCCTCGTGGTGACGCGGGAGAACCCGGTGCACAGCGTGCTTTTCATGCTGGTCCTGTTCTTCCACATCGCCAGCCTCTATCTGTTCCTGGACGCGGAGTTCATGGCCGCCGTGCAGATAATCGTGTACGCCGGTGCGATTCTCGTCCTGTTCCTCTTCGTCGTCTTCCTGCTGAACCTGAGGAAGGAAGAGCTTTCCCGGAAGTATATCGGTTCCTGGCCGACGGGTTTTGTCGTCGGAGCCGGGATATTCGCGGTCCTGGCCCTGACGCTGGTGCACGTCACGCCGGGGCCCAGCTCCACCTTCAGCATCTCCTATATCGAGAAGGTCACCAACACGCGTGCCGTCGGCACGCGGCTGTACACGGACTATCTCTTCCCCTTCGAAGTGGCCTCCGTGGTGCTGCTGGTGGCTATCGTGGGCTCCATAACCCTGGCGAAGAAACGCCTGAAATCATGAGGTACTGATGGTTCCTTTACAGTGGTACCTGTTGCTGTCGGCCGCCGTGTTCTCGATAGGGGTCTTCGGGTTCCTCTCCCGGAGGAACATCATTCTCATGTTCATCTCTGTCGAGCTCATGCTCAACGGCGTGAACATCAGCCTGGTCGCCTTCAGCCACTACATGCAGGACCTGAGGGGGCAGATACTGAGCTTCTTCGTCATCGCCGTGGCGGCGGCCGAGGCCGCCCTCGGCCTGGCCATCATCATCGCCCTTTTCCGCAACAAGGAGACCACGTACGCCGACGAGATGACGGAGATGAAAGGATAGCCCATGAGTGCCTACCAGTTCATACCGTTTCTGCCCCTGCTGGCCTTCGTGATAAACATCCTCTTTGGAAGGCGCTACATCCGCGACAAGGCGCACTGGGTGTCCGTCCCCCTGGTAGTCGCCTCCTGGGTGCTGGCGGTCGTCACGCTCTTCGAGGTCCTGGGCGGAGCCCGGTACAACACGGACCTTTACTCCTGGATCGTCTCGGGCGATTTCAAGGCGTCGGTGGGCTTCCTCATCGACCCCCTCACCGTCGTCATGCTCTTCGTGGTCACCTCGGTGAGCTCCCTGGTGCACATCTACTCCGTGGGCTACATGCACGAGGACCCGGGCTACTACAGGTTCTTCGCCTACCTGAGCCTGTTTACCTTCTCGATGCTCATGCTGGTCATGGCCAACAACTTCCTGCAGCTTTACCTCGGCTGGGAGGCGGTGGGCCTCTGCTCCTATTTCCTCATCGGCTTCTGGTACCAGAAGAAATCGGCCGCCGACGCCGGCAAGAAGGCCTTCATCGTCAACCGCTTCGGCGACTTCGGCTTCGGCCTGGGCATAATCCTTCTTTTCCTCACCGTGGGCACGGTGCACTACGCCCCGGCCTTCGAGGCCATCGAGCACGTGACCGGAGGGGTGAACTTCCTGGGCTACCACGTCAGCACGGTGACCATGATAGCCCTGCTCCTGTTCTGCGGTGCCGTGGGCAAGTCGGCCCAGATTCCCCTTCACGTCTGGCTCCCCGACGCCATGGAAGGCCCCACGCCCGTCAGCGCGCTTATCCATGCCGCCACCATGGTAACGGCAGGCGTTTTCATGGTGGCCCGCACGTCCCCCATCTTCGAGCTCTCCCCCGCCGCCATGGGAGTCGTCGCCGTGACGGGCGGCGTCACGGCGCTGTTTGCCGCCACCATCGCCCTTGTCCAGAACGACATCAAACGCATCATCGCCTACTCCACGGTAAGCCAGCTCGGATACATGTTCCTGGCGTGCGGCGTGGGCGCGTACTCGGCGGGCATCTTTCATCTGTACACCCACGCGTTTTTCAAGGCCCTCCTCTTCCTGGGCGCCGGCAGCGTGATGCACGCCATGGGAGGGGAGCTGGACATCCAGAAGATGGGCGGGCTCAGGAAGCACATGCCCGCCACGTACTGGACGTTCGTCATCGCCTCCCTGAGCATCGCCGGCATCCCGGGCTTCGCGGGCTTCTTCAGCAAGGACGACATCCTCTGGCGGGCCTTCGCCTCCGGCGGCCTGGGGCAGTTCGTCTGGTTCCTGGGCGCCGTGACGGCCCTGCTGACGGCTTTTTATTCCTTCAGGATCATCTTTCTCGCCTTCCACGGCACCTTCAGGGGCACGCCCGAGCAGGAGCATCATCTGCACGAGTCGCCCAAGGTGATGACCGTGCCCCTGGTCATCCTGGCCGTGGGAGCGGCGGTGGCCGGCTACGTGGGCGTCCCGGCCATCCTGGGAGGGCACGAGCGGTTCGCGGAGTTTCTGGCCCCTGTGGTGGGGCATCCTCACGGCGAGGGAACCCACGCCGTGGAGCTCACCGTCATGGGGATTTCCGTACTGTTCGGGTTCGGGGGCATCGGCATTGCCTACCTCATGTACCTGAAGAGACCGGAGCTCGCAACGTGGCTCGGCGCAAAGGCCGGGTTCGTTTACAACGTGCTGTGGAACAAGTACTACGTGGATGAAATATACGACGCCCTCGTGGTGCGCCCCGCCTTCTGGGTGGCCCGCACCGTCATCGTGGGCGTTTCCGACGGAAGGGTCATCGAGGGCATCGTCAACGGCGTGCCCCGGTTCATCGGCAACTCAAGCCAGTTGCTGAGAAGGGTTCAGACGGGACGGGCGCAACATTACGCCGCCGCCATGGGCCTGGGGCTTCTGGCCGTCATCGCCATCGTATTCATGTGGTAGGAACCCCGACGAGGGCAGGAGCGAGATGAACAGCGTAGGCTATCCAATTCTGACAATCGTCATATTCCTCCCGGTGGTGGGAGCGGCCGCCATCCTTTTGCTGAAGCGCTCCAGCGAAACGCGGATAAAGTCCACGGCCCTCGTCTTCAGCATCGCGACCTTCCTGGCGGCCCTGCCCCTTTTCACCCATTTCGACAAGACGACGCACGAGATGCAGTTCGTGGAGAGCCACGCATGGATTTCCGCGATGAACGTGTACTACGCCCTCGGGGTGGACGGCCTGAGCGTTCTTTTCGTGCTCCTGTCGGCCGTCATCACCATCACCTGCGTGATGGTTTCCTGGAACGCCATCACGAAGCACACGAAGGAGTTCTACAGCTCTCTCCTGCTCATCGAGGCCGCGATGATAGGCGTTTTCTGCTCGCTGGACTTCTTCCTCTTTTACATCTTCTGGGAGGCCATGCTCATCCCCATGTTCCTTCTCATCGGCGTATGGGGAGGGCCCCGGCGGATCTATTCGGCCATCAAGTTCTTCCTCTACACCCTGGTGGGAAGCGTCCTCATGCTGGTGGGCATCATCGTCCTGCACTGGTATTCCGGGGGCACCTTCGACATACGGGAGCTCTCCCGGATGAACTTTCCCTACGGCATGCAGCTCTGGCTCTTCTGGGCCTTCTTCGCGGCCTTTGCCGTCAAGGTGCCCATGTTTCCGGTGCACACCTGGCTGCCGGACGCCCACACGGAGGCGCCCACGGCGGGCAGCGTCATCCTGGCGGGCATCCTCATCAAGATGGGGGCCTACGGCTTCCTCAGGTTCTCCCTGCCGCTTTTCCCCGACGCGGCCCTTGCCATGACGCCCATAATGATCGTCCTGTCCATCATCGCCATCATATACGGCGGCATCGTCTGCCTCGCCCAGACCGACCTGAAGCGGCTCATCGCCTACAGCTCGGTGAGCCACATGGGGTTCGTCACCCTGGGCATCTTCGCCCTGAACATCCAGGGCGTGGAAGGGGGCATCCTTCAGATGATAAACCACGGCGTCGTCACCGGCGCCCTCTTCCTTGCGGTGGGGATGATTTACGAGCGCACCCATACCCGCGAGATAAAAGACTACGGCGGGGTGGCCACCGTGCTTCCCGTCTACGCGGGGCTTTTCATGGTCCTGACCCTCGCTTCCATCGGCCTGCCGGGCCTGAACGGGTTCATTGGAGAGTTTCTGATAATCCTGGGAGGGTTCACCTACAGTGGATGGGCGGGCGCGCTGGCGGCCACGGGCATCATCATCGGAGCGGCCTACATGCTCTGGCTCTACCAGCGCATCTTCTTTGTGGACACGAATCCCAAGGTGGAGGGGCTCGGCGACTTGGACCTCCGGGAGATCCTCACGCTCGCGCCCATGGTCGTCCTGATATTCTGGATAGGCGTGTACCCCAACGCTTTCCTGAGCTTCATGCACCCCACCGTGGCCCATCTCCTAGAGAGGGTTCACGGAGAGCCGGTCTCCGTGGCCCAGACCTTCCTGGGCCTTATCCGGTAGGCTCCGGTCCGCCTCTGCGGGGGGAAGCTTTCTTCCTGGCCGGGGCGGTGGGAGCCCCGGCGCGAGAGAGTATCTCCCGTGCGGCCACGACGCCGGAGACGGAGGCCTGGATGAGCCCCCTGCTTACGCCTGCTCCGTCGCCCGCGGCAAAGAGGTTCTGCACCTCGGTCTCAAAGCCGTTGGACAACCTCAACTGCATGGAGTAGAACTTCACCTCTATGCCGTAAAGCAGGGTATGGCGCGAGTGCACGCCCGGGGCCAACCTGTCCATGGCCTCCAGCATCTCCATGATGTCGGCAAGGTACCGGTACGGGATGACGAAGCTCAGGTCCCCCGGCGTGGCGTCCTTCAGGGTGGGCGCGACCAGTCCGCGCTCGATGCGCTCCGGCGTGGACCGCCTGCCCGCCAGCAGGTCCCCCAGCCTCTGCACGATGACGCCCTTCCCCAGAAAGTTCGCCAGCCCCGCTATGTAGCGCCCGTAGGAGATGGGCTCGTGAAAGGGCTCCGTGAACGTCGTGCTCACCAGGAGGGCGAAGTTCGTGTTCTCGGTGCGCCGCCCCGCGTAGCTGTGGCCGTTGACCGTCCATATGCCCTTGAGGTACTCCTTCACCACCTCCCCGTAGGGGTTGACGCAGAAGGTCCGCACCCGGTCCTCGAAGGTCTTGGAGTAGAAGTGGAGCTTGGGCTCGTAGGTGGCGTCGGTCAGGTGCTTGAGCACCGATGCCGGCACCTCCACCCGCACGCCCACGTCCACGGGGTTTTGGAGCGTGGAGAGCCTGAGCCGCCGGGTCTCCCTCTCAAGCCACTTCGAGCCCTCCCGCCCCGGGGCCAGGACGACATGGGGAGCCCGGTACTCCCTCCCGTCGGAGAGCCGCACCCCCTGCACCTGCCTCTTCCTGACCAGGACACGGTCCACTTCGGCGTCAAAGAGCACGGTGACGTGCTTTTTCAGATGCTCCTCCATGGCCCGGAGCACCGTGAGGCAGCGGTCCGTGCCGATGTGCCGCACGCGGGTGGGCAGGAACTCCAGGTCGTTCCTCGAGGCGATTTCCTTCAACTCCTCTACGTGCTTGCGGTCCCCGCCGTAGAGCTTCC
The DNA here is from genome assembly GCA_037386965.1 of Nitrospirota bacterium. NCBI lineage: Bacteria > Pseudomonadati > Nitrospirota > Nitrospirota bacterium. The sequence continues at coordinate 18,474 of JARRLN010000009.1, read as the reverse complement.
TGGGCGCCCCGAAGGAAAGGTACACGCCGTCCACATAGTCAATCAAGCCCTCCAGCTCGTCCCGCCCCATGTAGCGCAGCAGGAAGCCCCCCACGTCCGGCGACAGGTTGAGCTTGCCGTCGCTGTAAGCCCCGGCCCCTCCCCAGCCGCTGACCACCGCGCACTCGTCGCACGTCCGGCAGGAGATGTCCTTGATCATCATGGGGCAGCGGCGGCGCTCGATGTCGTTGCCCTTCTCCACCATGAGGACCTTGAGGCCGGAACCTCCGGCACCCACAAGTTCCAGGGCCGCAAAAATCCCGGCCGGGCCAGTGCCCACGATAATGACGTCGAAACTCTGCATCAGTCGCCGGGGATAAACTGGATGGCCACTCGTCGGTTCCTGGGGCCGTCAAATTCGCAAAAGTACACGCTTTGCCATGTGCCCAGGGCCAGCTTGCCGCCCTTGACGGGAATGAACTGCGAGGCGCCCGCGATCGTCGATTTCACGTGGGCGTCGGCGTTGCCCTCTGCGTGCCTGTAGTGCATGTCCCGGGGCACGAGCCGACTGAGAGAGTCCAGGATGTCGGTCTTCACGCTGGGGTCGGCACCTTCGTTGATGGTCACCGCGGCGGTGGTGTGGGGAACGTAGACGTAGCAGACGCCGTCCTTGGCGCCGGCGTTTCCAAGCTGCTTTTCGATATCCCTGGTGATGTCGATGAGTTCATTCCTGTTGGAACTCTTGACGTCCATGTACCGCAGCATACATCCTCCTCAGGCCAGGCGCTCCGGCGAAAGCACGTACTCATAAAATTCCCGCGGGACGACAAACTCTATCCCGAGGGCGATAAGGTTTTCCGGCAGTCGGGCCATGCCCCGCAGCCTCATTATATCCTTTTCGGTCGTTATTATCCAAGAAGCGCCGCACTCGCGGGCCGCCCCGGAAAGGCCCCGCACCTCCCCCTCGCCGTACCTGTGGTGGTCCCCGAAAACCCTTCCCCCGGCCACCTCTGCGCCGGCTTTCCGGAGAGTTTCCTCGAAAGAAGACCCGCCGGCGATGCCCGAGAAGGCATAGAGGCGCCTGCCCCGAAGCCACGTGAGGGGCCTTCGCTCCCCCTCCAGGGTCCTTACGAAGGACGGCCCGTGGACCGCCCGGAATACCGGGGCGTGAGCGTTATGGCGGCGGACGGCACGGGTGAGGCCGTCTATCGCGTCCTCGCTCACGCAGTCGCTGCGCGTCAGGACGATGGCGTGGGCCCTCTTCATCGCCGGGAGGGGCTCCCGCAGGTGCCCCACGGGAAGGAGCCTGCCGTTGTCGAAGGGGCTGGCGGCATTGATGAGAAGCACATCCACGTCCCGCACAAGCCGCCTATGCTGAAACCCATCATCCAGGATGAAGAGGTCGGGCCGGGGTGCGCTCGTAAGGGCATACATCCCGGAGGCATACCGGTCTTTCCCCTTCACCACCGGAACCCCGACCAGCTTCTCCGCAAGAAGAAGGGCCTCGTCCCCCGCCTGGGCCTCCTCCATGTCCGGAGAGACCAGGGCCGGGCCCTTGAGCCGCCCCCTGTAGCCCCGGGTAAGCACGCAGGGCCTCCTGCCCCTGCGCGCCGCCTCGGCGGCAAGTGCAGCCGTGGCCGGGGTCTTCCCGGTGCCGCCCGTGGTGATGTTGCCGATGCTTATGACCGGGACGGGGAGCTTCCGCGCGCGCCACGCGTCATAAGAAGTCCTGGCCCTCAAGCCGAGGTAGTATGCAAGCTCAAGCACCCTCATGGGAGTGCAGGCAGAAACCGCTCCACCGCATCCAGCGCCCTGCCCACCGCCCCCTGGTTCGCCTTGAGGATGTCCCGGGCGCGCGCCCCCATGGACTGCCTCTTTTGAGGGGAAGAAAGCAGGCCTCTCACGCTTTGTGCAAGCGTATTCTCCCGGGCCTCAATCGCCGCGCCCCTGTCGTAGAACTCCTTGATAAAATGGAAGTTTTCCATGTGCGGGCCACACACCACCGGCTTGCCCCAGGCCATGGCCTCCAGGGGGTTCTGCCCCCCGTGCCTGATAAAACTTCCCCCCATGACGACCACATCGGCGATGCCGTAGACGGAGGAAAGTTCCCCCACCGTGTCCAGGAGAACCACAGAGCCCGACACGCGCTCCCCCCCGCTCAGGCCGGTCCTTCTCACCAGGGGCAAGCCTTCCTTTCTCACCAGGGCGTCCACCTCGTCGAACCTTTCCGGATGCCTCGGCACCAGGATAAGGGTCAAAGCGGGAAAATCCTGCTTGAGCGCCCGAAAAAGGCCGAGCATTATCTCGTCCTCCCCCCGGTGGGTGCTTCCCGCCACCACGACCGGCCCCGTGAGGCCTCCCGCCCACGGGATGTCGCCGCCTTTGGCCGTGACGTCGAACTTGAAGCTGCCGGTCACCAGGACGTCTTCCTCCCCGGCCCCCAGCTCCCGGATGCGCCGGGCGTATTCATCGTCCTGCATGCAAAAGAGCGTGACGTCCCGGAGAACCCGCCTCATCAGAAACCGCACCTTCCGGTATCCCCTAAAGGAGCTCTCCGATATGCGCCCGTTCAGGATAACCACAGGCACCTGGGCCTCCCGCATGGCCCGGAACGTGTTGGGCCAGAGCTCGGTCTCCATGGCGATGAAAAGGCTCGGCCTCAGGCGGGCGAGGGCCCTCCTGACGCTCAGGCGAAGGTCGAACGGCACATAAACCACCCGGGCAAGACGGCCGAGCCTTTCCCTGGCCACGGCCTGTCCGGTGTCGGTGACGGTGGAGACCACGACGTCAAGCCCCGGATGGCGCTCCGTGAGCCCCCGTACGAAGGGAACGGATGCGGCCACCTCGCCCACCGAGACGGCATGGAGCCAGACAAGCGGGCGGGAGCTCTCGCGCGGGGGCAGCCCCCCCAGCCTTTCGCCCAGCCAGCGCCGCCTGAGCTCCCCCCGCCTCTTTCCGTACTCGCGGGGAAAGAGGGCGGCAAGGGCCAGCGAGTACAGGGCGCTATAGAGGGCGAGCATCCGGGCTCCCCTGGAGGGCATAAAGCTCGCGGTATATGCCGCCCCGGGCGAGGAGTTCCTTGTGGCTTCCTTCCTCCTTGACCCTGCCGTCCTCCAGGACGACTATCCGGTCGGCCTTCCGGATGGTGGAGAGCCGGTGCGCTATGACAAAGACGGTTTTTCCGGAAGAGGGGCCGCCATAAGAACCCGAAGAGGCACTCCCCGTCAGGCCCTCCGGGGTGGCCTCGCGTTTCTCCATCAACGTATCCAGGGCGCGCTGCACCATGAGCTCCGACTGGGTGTCCAGTGATGAGGTGGCCTCATCCAGAATGAGGATGGGCGGGTCCTTCAAGATGGCCCGGGCGATGGATATCCGCTGCCTCTGGCCGCCCGACAGACGCGCCCCTCCCTCGCCGATGACCGTCTCGTAGCCCTGGGGAAGCTCCATGATGAAATCATGGGCGAAGGCTGCGCGGGCCGCCCTCTCAACCTCTTCGGGGCCGGCGTCCTCTTTGCCATAGGCGATGTTGGCCCCCACCGTACCGTTGAAAAGCAGGACGTCCTGGCTCACGACGCCTATCTGCCCCCTCAGGGAGCGGAGGCTCGCCTGGCTTATGTCCATCCCGTCTATCAGGATGCGCCCCTCCTGCGGAAGATAAAACCGGGAAAGGAGGTCCAGGAGGGTGGTCTTCCCCGAGCCGCTCCGGCCGACCAGGGCCACCAGCTCCCCTTTTCGCGCCGCGAGGTCCACGCCGCGGACGGCGTCGCTCTCCCTGCCGGGATAGCGGAAGGAGACGGACTCATAGGCGATGGCCTTCTCGAAAGGTTGAAGGTCGTGGGCCCCCTCGGGCTCCGGGCTCTTGGACAGGACCTCGTCGATGCGGGTGACGTAGGCCCGGGCCTGCTGGAGCGAATTTCCTATCTGGGCAAGTTTCTTGGCCGGCGTATAGACCATGAAAATGGCGGCCAGAAACGAGAAGAAGTCCCCCGAGGACATGGCTCCTCCGGCCACCAGGGTGCCGCCGTAATAGATGATGACGGCAATCCCGGCACCCGCCACGACCTCCATGATAAGCCCGGCGGTCTCCCTGATGCGGATGCTCCGCATGTACTCGCGGTAGTAGCTCTGGGTCATCTCGCGGAAACGCGCCGTCTCCCGGTCCTGCATGTTGAAGGACTTGACAATCTTGATGCCCCGGATGCCTTCGGCCAGCGACTCGGATATGTTGGCGAGCTTCATCTGGGCCTTCACCGAGACCCTCTTGAGCCTCTTTCCCAGCCTGCCCACCGCGTAGAACGCAAAGGGCAGCACCGTGAGCGCGATGAGCGTCAAGTCCCAGCGGCGGTAGAAGGCCACCCCTACCAGCACCAGGATGGTCCCGGTGCGGACGAACAGGTCCTTGACCCGGAGGGCCAGAAGCTCCTGGAGCGTAGCGGCGTCGCTTATGACGCGCGACATCATTGCCCCCGTGCTCTCCGCGCCGAAGTCGCTGAGGGGAAGGTAGGCCATGTGGCTGAAGAGGTCGTTTCTTATGTCCCGGACTATCTTGGCCCCCACCGAGTGCATGAGGTAGTTCTGGGCGAAGCTGAAGACCCCCCTGAGCAGAAAGACCGCGGCAACGCCCAGGCCGATGAGGACAAGGTAGCCGCTATTGCCCTGGATGAAAATCTTGTCCACCGCGGGCTTGACCAGCCAGGCCAGGGAGCCGTTGGCAGCGCTCACGACAGTGCTGCAGAGGGCGCTCAGGATGACGCGGTCCCTGTAGGGTGCAACAATGGAAAGAAGTCTCTTCATGCCCGGCCCCCGGCCATCTCGGCCGCCATCTCGGCCACCCGCCGCGACGGGCGGCGCTCCCCGAACATGCCCTTTACCGCCCTCAGGTCTTCAAGCATCCGCTCCCTCCGGCTCCCCTCGGCCAGGAGGGGCTCCAGGGCCTCGAGGACTCCCTCCGGCGTCGCCTCCTTCTGAATGAGCTCGGGCACGGCCTCCCTTCCCAAGATGAGGTTGGCGATGTTGATGAACTTCACATTGATGAAGATCCTGCCCAGAAAATAGGTCAGAGGAAAGACCTTGTAGATGACCACGAGGGGCACCTCCCTCAGAACCGCCTGCAAGGCGGCCGTCCCGGAGGCCACCACGGCCGCCTCCGAAGCATCGAAGGCCAGGACGGCCCCCTCGTGCGTGACGGCCACCCCCTCCCGTTTCAGGGCGTCGAACCAGGACCTGTACTCTTCCATCCGTACGTTGGGGGCAACGGGAAGAACGTATCCATACTCCGGGTGCCTCGCCCGGAAACCACGCACCACAGCGAGCACGAGAGGCAGGAGCCTGGAAAGCTCGCTCCGCCTGCTCCCCGGCAAAACGGCCAGGTACGGCCTGTCCGCCTCGAGGCCCAGGGCCTCCTTGGCCTTCGCCTTGTCCCCGGTGGGGGAAGACATATCGTCCAGGACGGGGTGTCCGACGAACTCGCACGGCAGGCCCGCCTCCCTGTATATTTCCTCCTCGAAGGGCAGGACCACGGCCACCCTGTCGGCTATACGGGCCATGGTCTTCACCCTTCCCCTCCGCCACGCCCACACCTGGGGGCTTACGTAGTAGAGCACGGGGATGCCCTGCTCCTTCGCCCGCGCGGCCAGGCGAAAATTGAAGTCCGGGTAATCGATGAGGACGACGACGTCGGGCCTGTCCTTCGTGAGCGCACCCACCGCCTTCCGATAGCTCCGGCGGACGTCCCGGTACGCCGAGAGGGCCTCGGTCAGGCCGAAGGCCCCGGCGATGCCGGCAAAGACCTCCACGCCGGCCTCCTTCATCCTCTGGCCCCCCACGCCCAGGATGCGCACGCCGGGCATGAGGTTCCGGAGCTCCCCGGCCAGGAGGGCGCCGTACAGTTCGCCGGAACTCTCCCCGGCAACTATCATGACCGTTTTCTCCCCCATGCCACGGGCCTTCGGGCCCCCTCTCAGACCTTGGCGATAACCTCTGAAACCCGCGAGATTGTGGACTCCTCGGTCTCCGGACAGATGGGCAGGGAGAGGACCTCGCGGGACGCCTGCTCGGCCACCGGGTAATCCCCCGCCTTGAAGCCCATGGAAGCCATGGCAGGCTGAAGGTGCACGGGCACGGGATAGTAGATGGTGGAGGCGATGCCCGCCTCGCGGAGCTTCCGCTGGACCTCATCGCGCCGGGCCGTGCGGATGGTGTACTGGTGATAGACGTGCACGCAGCCGTCCCTCTGCACCGGGCATGCGGCATGGGGCGAGAGGGCCTCGGTGTAAAGGGCCGCCTTGGCCCTCCGCTTTTCGTTATAGGTGTCTATTCTCTTCATCTTGATGAGCAGAAAAGCCGCCTGCAGCTCGTCGAGCCGGCTGTTGAACCCTACGCTCTCATGGGCATACCCTCCCCGGGAGCCGTGGTTTCTGAGCCTCCTCATCTCCGCGGCCATCGCCCCGTTGTGCTTCATGACCACCATGCCCCCATCGCCGAAGGCCCCGAGGTTCTTGCTCGGGTAGAAGCTGAAGCAGCCGGTATCCCCGAAGCCGCCTACCTTTCTGCCCCGGATGCCGGCTCCGAAGGCCTGGGCGCAGTCCTCGATGACCCGGAGGCCGTGCCTCCGGGCGATGTCCATGATGCCGTCCATGTCGGCGGGATGCCCGAACATATGCACCGGCATGATGGCCCTGGTGCGGGGTGTTATCCTCTGCTCTATCTTCGCCGGGTCGATGTTGAACGTATCGGGCTCGATGTCCGCGAAGACCGGCGTGGCGTTCTCGTACATGATGGACTCCACGGTGGCAAAGAAGGTAAAGGGCGTGGTGATGACCTCGTCTCCCTTGCCGATGCCGAGCCCCTTGACCGACAGGTGAAGGGCGTCCGTCCCGGAGGCAACCCCCACGCCCTCGGCGGCGCCGCAGTAGTCCGCCACCGCCCTTTCGAACTCCTCCACGTGGGGGCCGAGCACATAGCGCGTGCTCTCCAGGACCTCAATCAGCGTGTCCACGACCTCGTCCCTGATTTCCTCGAAGTGCTTCTTGAGATTGACCATCTGGATCATATTCCGCTTGCGTTCCTTATCTTGCTCGTGATGTCCAGCGTCACGCGGAGGGCATTGCGTCCCTCGCGGCCCGAGACCCGGGGGCGGCGGCGCCAACGCACGCACTGGATGAAATCGGAAAGCTCCTCCCTGAGCGGCTCCCTGGCCTCCACATCCATGACCTCGGTCCGGATGTCTCCCGTGCCGTTCTTAAAATGACGCGTGATTCTCAGGTCCTGATAGTTCAGCAGGAGGAACCCGTCTTTCTGGTATATCTTCAGAAGGCGCTGCTTGGCCCGGGAGATGCGGCTGGCCGTAATCAGGGCCGATACGCCTCCCTCGAAGTCCACCCAGGCCTTGACCACGTCCACCTTGTCCGTGAGCACCTTGGCCCCCACGACCCGGACGTCCGCTACCTCCGCCCCGCCCAGAAGGCTGGTCACGATGTCCACGTCATGTATCATCAGGTCCAACGTGACGTCAACGTCGGTGCCTCTGCCCAGAAAGGGCGAAACCCGCTCGGACTCTATGAACTCCGGCTCCCTGACCAGCCCGGCGACGGCCACCACGGCGGGGTTGTACCGCTCCAGGTGCCCCACCTGAAGCACACACCCCCTCTTGTCCGCCTCCTCCACCAGGGCGTCGGCCTCCCGTACCGTGGAGGCGAGGGGTTTTTCCACCAGGAGGTCCTTTCCCGCCCGGAGGCAGGCGAGGGCTATCTCGTGGTGCGTGGACGTCGGCGTGGCGATACTCAGGGCCTGCACATCATCGAGGACATCGTGGTAATCCGCGAAGGCCTTGCATCCGCACCGGGCCGCAACGGAGGCCCGTGCCTCCGGGTCGCTGTCCACCACGCCCACCAGCTCCACTCCCTCGAGGTCGGCGTATATCCGCGCATGGTGCCTGCCCAGGTAACCGACCCCCACGACCGCTGCTTTTATGCTCAATTCCCTTCTCCCACAAGAGATTAGCTCATATTTTGCACTATCCAGCGGATATTGAGCAAGGCGTGCCGTCACGGAAACGGGGGAGCTCGCGGAGCTCCCCCGTCTTTCAGTCTATATGCGATATCCTACGCGCCCTGCGTCAGCGCCCTTATCTCCTTGAGCTTGGCCAGCGCCCTGCCCGAATCGATGGCCCCGGCCGCCCTCTCCGCCCCTTCCCGGAGGTCCCGGGCCTTGCCCGCCACCAGCAAAGCGGCGGCCGAATTCATGATGACCACGTCCCGCCTGGGCCCCCGCTCCCCGCCCAGGACGGCCAGGGTTATCCTGGCGTTGGTCTCCTTGTCGGCCCCGGAGATGTCCTCCACGTCGGCCCTCTTGAAGCCGAAGTCCTCGGGTGCGATGACGGAGCTCTCCACCCGTCCGTCCCTCCAGCGTGAGACCATCGTTCCGTCCGTAATGGTTATCTCGTCCAGGCCGTCCTCGCCGTGCACCACCATGGCGTCCTCGGCCCCCAGGTTGCCCAGCACGCGGCAGAGGGTCTCGGTGAGGCTGTGGGCAAAGACCCCCACAATCTGCCGCTTCGCCCCGGCCGGGTTGGTTATGGGCCCCAGGATGTTGAAGATGGTCCGCACCCCCAACTCGCGCCGGGGACCGATGGCGAACTTCATGGCCGGGTGAAACAGGGGGGCGAAGAGAAACCCGAAGCCCGTCTCCCGGAGGCAGCGCTCCACTTTCTCCGGCGGAAGGTCTATCTTCACACCCAGGGCGTCCAGGACGTCCGCGCTCCCCGATTCGCTGGAGACGGACCTGTTGCCGTGCTTGGCCACCGGCACGCCGGCGGCCGCCACCACCAGGGCCGTCGTGGTGGAGATGTTGAAGGTGCCGGCCATGTCCCCGCCGGTCCCGCATGTGTCCAGCGTGCCCGGCGGCGCCTCTATGCGGTTGGCCTTCTCGCGCATCACCCGGGCCGCCCCGGTAATCTCCGTGACCGATTCGCCCTTCATCCTGAGGGCCGTCAGGAACGCCCCTATCTGGGCGTCGCGGGCCACCCCTTCCATTATCTCGGTCATGCATGCCGTCATCTCTTCCTCGGAGAGGTCGATACCCCCCACCAGAATGCCTATCGCCTCCTTTATCATCGCCCCCTCCCCAGATTCAGAAAATTCCTCAGTATGTCCTTCCCCACGGTGGTGAGAATGGACTCCGGATGGAACTGGACGCCCTCCAAGACGTGCTCCTTGTGCCGGATGGCCATGATCTCGCCGTCGTCGGTCCAGGCGCTGAGATCGTAGCAGTCCGGAAGGCTCTCCGGGCGAATGACCAGGGAGTGGTAGCGCGTGGCCACGAAGGGATTCTCGATGCCCTCGAAGATGGTCTTTCCGTCGTGGTGAATCCGGGAAATCTTTCCGTGCATGAGGCACCTGGCCCCCACGATGTCGCCCCCGAAGGCCGCCCCCAGGGACTGATGGCCCAGGCACACGCCAAGGATGGGCACCTTGCCCACCAGGTTGCGGACCACCTCCACCGAGATGCCCGCCTCCCTGGGCGTGCACGGGCCGGGAGAGATGACGATATACTCGGGCTCCATGGCCTCTATCTCGGCGATGGTGGCCTTGTCGTTGCGGACCACTCTTATCTCCTGCCCCAGCTCCCCCAGGTACTGGACCAGGTTATAGGTAAAGGAATCGTAGTTGTCTATCATCAGGAGCATGTCGGTTCACTCCAGCCCGGCCTCGGCCATGTCCACGGCCTTCATCATGCCCATGGCCTTGTTGACCGTCTCGGTATATTCCCTGTCGGGCAGGGAGTCGGAGACCACGCCCGCCCCCGCCTGCACGTGGGCCTTACCGTTCTTCACGAGCAAGGTGCGTATTGTAATACACGTATCCATGTTTCCGGAATAGCTGAAATAGCCCACGGAGCCCGCGTAGGGCCCCCGCCGCGTGGGCTCCAGCTCGTCGATAATCTCCATGGCCCGTATCTTCGGGGCCCCGGTCACCGTGCCCGCGGGGAAGCTCGCCCTGAGGACGTCAAAGGCGTCCAGCCCCGGAGAGAGGGAACCCTGCACGTTTGACACCATGTGCATGACGTGGCTGTAGCGCTCGATGCTCATGAGGTCCGTCACCCTGACCGAGCCTATCTCGGAGACCCTTCCCACGTCGTTTCTCCCCAGGTCCACAAGCATGATGTGCTCTGCCACTTCCTTGGGGTCGGCCTTGAGCTCGGCCTCCAGGGCCCGGTCCTCCTCCTCGGTCAGGCCGCGCCTCCGGGTGCCGGCGATGGGCCTCAGGGTGACCTTGCCGTCCTCCAGACGGATGAGTATCTCGGGGGAGGAGCCCACCACGTGCACATCGCCGGTGTCGATGAAGTACATGTAAGGCGACGGGTTCACCACCCGGAGGGCCCGGTAGATGTCAAACGGGGCCACGTCGGTGGGGCGCTCGAACCTCTGGGAAAGGACGGCCTGGAAGATGTCCCCGGCATGGATGTACTCCTTTACCCTCAAGACGGCTCGCTCAAAGTCCTCCCTGCTGCCGAAGGAAGAGAGAAAATCATGCCCGCCCCGTCCTTCGGGCCGGCTCCTCCGCGGGGGCACGGCCACAGGACGGCGAAGGCGGGAGACGATGTCTTCGAGCTTCTCCGCGGCCTGCCCGTAGGCCTCCTCCGGGCTCCGCCCGTCCAGGTGGACGTTAGTAAGGACCTTGATGGTCTGCTTGAGGTTGTCGAAAATGAGCATGGTGTCGGTGAGCATGAGAAAGGAGTCCGGAACGTCAAGTCCCCGGACGTTGTTGCCGGGGAGGTCCTCAATGAAGCGCACCATGTCGTATCCCAGGTACCCCACCAGTCCGCCCGAGAACCGGGGCAGGCCGGGCACCGTCACCGGGCGGTACTGGGACATCAGCCCGCGGAACAGCTCGATGGGGTCGTCCACATCGAAGGCCTCGGTGCCGCTCTCTCCGGAAATTTCCACGTGCCGCCCCCAGGAGCGAATGACCTTGTGGGGCCTGAACCCGATGAAGGAGTACCGGGCCCATTTCTCCCCTCCCTCGACGCTCTCCAGCAGAAAGGACGGCTTCTCGTCGAGCTTGAGAAAAGCCGAGACCGGGGTGTCCAGGTCCGAGAGCATCTCCCGCACCAGCGGCACCAGGTTGCCTTGCCCGGAGAGACGGGTAAATTCCCCGAAGTCAGGGTACAGCATGTTGACAAAAAACCCTTAATTTCATTACTATGTATTATACCTTAAGGGTGCGCGTGAAAGGTCGGCGCGCGTACCGGTCTTGAGTGAGTAAGCGGGTGTAGCTCAGTGGTAGAGCACAACCTTGCCAAGGTTGGGGTCACGGGTTCGAATCCCGCCACCCGCTCCATTTTTTTCAGGCGGCGTACCCAAGTGGCTAAGGGAGAGGTCTGCAAAACCTCCATTCACCGGTTCAAATCCGGTCGCCGCCTCCACTTTCCCATCCTCATTCCCGTCTCCTGAAAACCCCATCATGGAGCCCTTCGATACAGGGAAAATTCCGAGAAATCGCACGCTTCCAAGAACTTCCAGTGATACTTCAGATTATCATTGCTAAGTACCGCTCGTATTGTTAATATAGTCCATGGTTATTGGTGTCCCCAGGGAGATCAAAGCCCAGGAGTACAGAGTGGCGGTAACCCCGGGCGGAGTCTCGGAGCTCCTCTCTGACGGACACCGGGTCCTCATCGAGAAAGGCGCGGGACTGGGCAGCGCTTTCGGCGACGAGGAGTACGAGCAGGCCGGGGCCACGCTCTGCCAGAGGGAGCAGGTCTTCGGCGAGGCCGGGCTCATCGTCAAGGTGAAAGAGCCCCTGCCCGAGGAGTTCGGCTTTTTCGGGAAAGGAACCGCCCTGCTGACCTTCCTGCATCTGGCTGCCCAGCCCGAGCTTACCGACCTGCTTCTTCAGAAAAACATCACGGCCTTCGCCTATGAGACCCTTGAGGAGCGGGGCGGCCTGCCCCTGCTTGCCCCCATGAGCGAGATAGCCGGACGGATGAGTGCTCTTATGGGGGCCTTTTTTCTCCAGAAGCCCCGCGGGGGCTCGGGCGTGCTCCCGGCGGGGGCCACGGGTGTGCTCCCGGCCCGGGCGGTCATCTTGGGCGCCGGCGTTGTGGGCTCCAATGCGGCCCGGGTGGCCCAGGGCCTCGGCATGCGCGTTACCGTCCTGAACAGAGGCATCGACCGGCTGAAGGAGCTGGACTGGACCTTCCGCGGGATTATCGAGACCCTCCCGGCCACGCAGTTCAATATCAGCAAACAGATCAGGGAGGCCGACATCCTGGTGGGCGCGGTCCTGGTGGCGGGGAAGCGGGCTCCCATGCTGGTCAGCAGGGAGATGGTCTCCCTCATGAAGGCCGGCTCCGTCATCGTCGATGTTGCGGTGGACCAGGGCGGCTGCGTGGAGACCACCAGGCCGACCACGCACGATGAGCCCGTCTACGATGTAAGCGGCATCCTTCATTACGCCGTGGCCAACATGCCGGGGGCCTACCCGCGCACCTCCACCCTGGCCCTTACAAACAGCACCCTGCCTTATCTCAGGCGGCTGGCCGCACTGGGGCCCGAAAGGGCCATCCGTGAAGACGGGGCTCTGAGGACCGCGCTCAACACGTACCGGGGAGGCGTCGCTCACCGGGGCCTGGCCCAGTCCACCGGCCGGGAGCTTCTGGAGATTGGCGCATGAAAGGCGTAAGGCCGCTATGCTTCCTTTTTCTCTGCATTTTTCTGCAGGCTTGTCTTGCGTCTTCCCCTCTCCGGGCATCCCCGGATGAGGCGAAGGAGGCGCTGCGCCGGGGTGCAGGCCTCCTGAAGGAAAACAGGGCGGAGGACGCCCTGCCCTATCTCACAAAAGCCGCAGCCGACCTCCCGGCCGTGGGGGACTATGCCCTCCTGTACTCGGCCCGGGCCCTTCAGGAGATGGGAAGGCACGAGGAGGCCCTGGCCGCGGTGGGCAAGCTCCTCGAGGACTATCCGCAGACGCCGCTCATGCAGGAGGCACGAAAGACGGAGATTCTGAGTGCCGAGGCCGGGGACTGGGACCGCACCCTTGAGCTCATGAAGTCCTACACGGCGGACTACCCCTCGGATACGGATATGCGCCTCCGCTACGGCGGGCTTCTGAAGAAGAGGGGCCGCACCGGGGAGGCCGATCGGGTCCTGAAGAACCTCTACATAGAGGCATGTCCGGTCTCCGAAGAGGCCTACGCGCTCCTTGAGGACAGCGCGTTGACGGAGGAAGAGCTTTTCAGGCGAGCCTTGGCCTTCAGGGAAAACAGGAACTACGGGCGGGCGGAGGGAATCCTGCGGGAGCTTCTCCGTAAGGATACGGACCTGCCCCGCAAGGAGGTCCTGGGGAGGCTCGGCTTCGTCCTTTTCATGCAGAAGAAGTATCACCAGGCCGGCCGGATACTGGAGAAGGTGGGAAATCTCCCCCTGGCCGCACGGGCCTACCTGAGGGTGGGCATGGAGGAGGCTTTTCAGAGGGTCCTGGACGAGCTTATCTCCCGAAAGGACGACCAAGCAGCCACTCTCCTCATCGCCCAGGCCAACGGTATCCGCCGCAAAGGCGACGTGCAGGAGGCCCTTCTTTTTCTCTCCAGGGTCGCCGAGCAGTTTCCCCGCTTCGAAGAGGATGCCCTCTGGTACAAGGGGTGGACCCTTTACAGGACGAAAGAGTATGCGAAGGCCCGCGATGTCTTCCGGGAGCTTCACGAGAAGCACACGTCGAGCAAATACCTGTATTGGCAGGCCCGGGCCCTGGAGCGCACGGGCGGGGACGCCTCCCGCCTTTACGCGGAACTCGGAGAGGACGATTACTACAGCTTCCTGAGCCGGAGAAAGACGAAGGTCCTGAATGCCTCGGCCTCCGTGAAGAAGCAAAAGGAAGCCCCCACCCCCCTGCCCATGGAAAGAATAGACATCCTCATGGAAGTCGGCCTCCGGGAGGAGGCGGTCGGGGAGCTCAAGGCCCGGGCCGGCTCGGCCCGCTCCTCCCGGGAGGTCCTGGACATAGCCCGGAAGCTCGTCCAACTGGGAAAATACCGTGAGGCCATGCTCCTGACCACCCGGGTGCCGGAGACCATGCGGCCGGACGCCGTCGTCTATCCCATGGCCTACTGGAAGACGGTGCAGGAGGTTTCGGGGAAGTCCGGACTGGACCCTTTCCTCGTCCTCTCCCTCATGCGGGAGGAGAGCCGTTTCGACCCCGAGGCCTGTTCAAGCGCCGGGGCGATAGGGCTCATGCAGCTCATGCCCCGGACGGCCCGGAGGACCGCCAAGAGCCTGGGCTTGAGCCTGGACGGCGCGGCCTCCATCTATGACGTCCGCAACAACATTACCCTGGGCTCGCGGTACCTGAAGGGGCTTCTCAATGAGTTCGAGAGCATCCCCGCGGCCCTGGCCGCTTACAACGCCGGAGCGGGCCGGGTCAGGGAGTGGCTTGAAGGGGGCTACGAAGCGGACGACGAGTTCATCGAGGACATTCCTTTCTCGGAGACGAGGAACTATGTGAAACGCATCCTTACTTCGTACTACTGGTACCGGCTCGGCCGGGGCGGACAGGCCCCGGACAATTTTGATATACTGTAGCGGGCTTGGCCCCGAAAAAAACCAATGGCACCTTTATTCGACGATACCCCCGGCGTGGGAGAGGAGACGCCACAAGGAGGAAAACCCGCTATGGAGGCCCTGAAAGACCTGGAGCAGAAGATTGCGTCGGCCATAGAGAAAGTCAAGACGCTCAAGGAAGAGAAGGCCGCCCTGGACGCACGGGTGAAGGAGCTCGAAAACGAGCTGCGCGAGCGGGACGAGCAGATACGCGTCCTCAGCTCGGAGAAGAACCTCATCAAGGACCAGATAAACGACCTCCTGAATGAGCTGGAGACCATCGAGGTCAGGTAGCATGCCGGGCACGGACGTCTACATCCTGGGTCAGAAATACACCATCAAGGGCGATGCCTCGGCCGAGCACATCCGGGAGCTGGCCCGGTTTATCGAAGGCAGATTGAACGAGATTCTCGCCAAAGCCCCCCACATCACCCCCACGAAGGCCATGGTCCTGACCCTGTTCAACCTGGCCGAGGAAATAGACCAGCTTCGGGCGGAGAGGCAGGACGTCGTCCGCCGCATCGGAGAAAAGACGGACCTTCTGGCCAACCTGTTCGAGTAGGGCGGGCGCTCTGGCGGGGCGGACCGCGCACAAAAAAAGGGCCTTCCGGCCCTTTTTCATTCCTAAGCCGCGGCGCTCAGCGGAGGAAGCCCTCGGCGGCGGACTTCGCAACGTCCAGAATCGCCGAGACCCGGGAGGGCAGAATGCCCAGGACGATGACGGCAGCCGTTGTCACGGCCAGGGCCACGTTGATGCCCGGCGAGGTGGACAGCTTGACCTCGGTCTGAGGCTCCCGCATATACATGTACATGACGATGCGGAGGTAGAAGTAGGCCGAGACCACGCTGAAGATGAGAGCAACCACCACGAGCCAGGTGTAGCCGGCGTTAATGGCGGCCATGAAGACATAGAACTTGGCCATGAACCCCGCCGTCGGCGGTATGCCCGTCAGGGAGAACATGAACACCAGCATCAGGGCCGCCAGGAGCGGATGCGTCTTGGAGAGCCCTTCGTAGTCGGAAATATAGTCGCCGTTATAGCCCTCCCGCCTCAACAGGATGACCACCGCGAAGGCGCCGATGTTCATGAAGGCGTAGATGAACATGTAGTTCATCAGCCCCGCCACTCCCGCCGCCGTTCCGGCGACCAGACCGAGCAAGGCGTAGCCGGCGTGGGCGATGGAGGAGTAGGCAAGCATCCGTTTGATGTTGTGCTGCGATAGGGCCAGGACGTTTCCCACCGCCATGGTCAGCACGGCCACCGGCACCAGCACATGGGCCCACGTCACGTGAAGCTCCCCGAAGCCGATGAGAAAGACCCGTCCCAGTGCCGCCAGGGCCGCCGCCTTCGGCCCTACGGAGAGGTAGGCCGTAATCGAGGTGGGAGCGCCTTCATACACGTCGGGCGCCCACATGTGAAACGGAGCCAGCGCAATCTTGTACCCCAGGGCCACCACAAAGAGAAGCACCGCCACGAAAAGCGCCCCGTTCGTGGCCAGCCCGGCCGAGGCGATATAGGAAGCCACGCCCCTGATGTCCGTTGTACCGGTCAGCCCGTAGGTCAGGGATATGCCGTAAAGCAGCATCGCGGAGGAGAAGGCGCCCAGAAGGAAGTACTTGATGGCCGCCTCGTTGGATTTCCGGTTGTGCCGGATGAAACCCGTCAGGACGTACGTGGAAAGCGCCATCAGCTCGAGGCCGAGATACAGGACGATGAGGTCTCCGGCGGAGGCCATGAGCATCATCCCCAGGGTGGCAAAGAGCAGAAGGCTATAGTACTCCCCGAAACTCGACCGCTCCACGGCGATGTACTTGATGGAGATGAGGAT
Source organism: Nitrospirota bacterium (assembly GCA_037386965.1). Lineage (NCBI taxonomy): Bacteria > Pseudomonadati > Nitrospirota > Nitrospirota bacterium. Next base: position 2,070 of record JARRLN010000009.1, on the reverse strand, counting down.
GGAGAGACCCAGGGTCAGCAGGAAGATAAGCTTGAAAAAGGCCCCGTAGGCATCGGCCACGTACATTCCCTCGAAGGCCACACCCCGGGCGGCAAGAAGGCTCACGCCCACGCCGATGGTGACCAGGAAGCTCAAAACGGCGATGGTCTCTTTCCGTTTTACCACCAGGTCCACGACCATGATGAGGAGGGCCGCACCGGCAAGGTAAATTTCGGGCATGAGAGGGCCCACGTCCGGCATCTGGTTCATAGCCTGTCCCCCTTGGAGCTTTCAGGGCTGAAGGATACTGGTAGAGTATACTCATGTGGCAGTAAGAAATCAACAAGAAAAGCTCCTCATCTCACCCGGCCACGGGCACGGACCAGGCCCCCTCTCCCCTTGAGCGGGGCCTCCTTGTCCTTCCTGCTTTTGGAGGCTTCCACCCTCCGCGCATCCCGGCCTTTTCCTCCCCCGCTCTCCTGCTTCGGCCGGCGCTCCACCGCCCTGGGACGCTCCACCCCGGGGCGCCGCACGGGCCGCTTCTTCTCGACATTCGGGCGGCTCCGGGAAGGCCGTTTCGCCTCCGGCCGGCGCTCCTCCCTGGGAATGACGCGGGTCAGCTTGTTCTCGTGCCGCCTGCGCTCCTTCTCTCTTTTTTGCACCGTGCGGGAAGACCTCTTCTGTACCACCGCACGCTCTTTCTCCGGGTGCCGGGAAACCCGGGAGGGACGCTTCGTCACCCGCCTCGAACCCTTCTTTACTTCCCGGAGGGGATGGGCGGGCATCTCCACGTTTCGCCTGTGTTCCTTCTCCATTCGGGGGGCGGGGCGGACCGGCCTGTCCACACGAGCGCGGCCTTGCCCGGGCGGATGAGAGCGCATCGTCCGCCCTTCCCCCTTCTTGCGGTACATGTCACGCTTTGCGATGGCCCTCGGGCGAGGGTCCTTGCGGTGCGTCGCCTTGGCCTTCCACCGGGGCGGGCCCACAAAGGCCCCGCCCCTGAGGAAGGGGTTCGGCGCCCGTTTGAGATGGACCAGCTTCCCTCCGAGGAAGGCACCCTTCTTGACCACGGTGACCGAGCCCGCAACGCGGATGTTCTGAAGCCGCAGGGAAAGGTGAGAGGTGGAGATGGCCACGTCCAGGTAGCTCAGGCCGCCGGGCCAGTCATAGGCGTCCCGGGGCCCCAGGGGCACCCAGGCGGCATAGGAAGGGGTGTAGACCCAGGCCACCAGGGCGGGCCTCCAGAGCGGGGCTCGCCTGTGGGGCGGAACCCAGCACCAGCCGACTCCCCTCAGGCGGAGCCATCGGCCGTAGTGATACGGCACCCAGCCCCAGGGCTCGTAAGATATCCAGACGTACTGGCCGCCTATCCACAGCCACCTTCCTTCCCTGTAGGGGGCCCACCCGATGGTAAGGGAGACGGCAGGCGTCCATACGTAGCCGTAGTCCCTCACGTAAACCCATCGGCCGTTGTCGTCGAGGTCATGGCCGTATTCGCGCAGATCCTCCGGGAGATACCTGGCGCTGGCCGAAGAAGAGCCGATGAGGTCGTCCCTGTGGAGGTTCCAGGCCAGCCAGGCTCCCTCGGTGTCCAAGGCGGCCTGCTCCATGAAGCCGTCTTCGTGGACGGTAAGGGACTCCCCGGCCCCGAGTCTCCTCCACCTCTGGCCGGCCTCCACCCTTGCCGCGGCCTTAAGGACCGAGACCGTGGTGGCGCCGTCCACCTCGAGGGCCAACGCGGCGCCTCCCCTTGCCACCACGCGAGCCGAGGGGGTTTCCACCACGACTTCGTCCAGTCTGCCCCCGTCCCTCACGTACAGGCGCCCGGCCTCCAGGGAGAGAAGGACCCTGCTCCCGTCAGCCTCCCCGATGGCAAGGGACGTGCCCCCGGCAAGCCTGGCCCACGTGCCCCCCGCGAAATGGACCTCCGCCCTTCCGTCCTCCCCCACCCAGATGCTGTCGCCCTCCAGCAAGGGCATGTTCCTCTCGACCGGAACCCATTCGCCCAGCCCTTCGGAGTAAAGCTCCACCGGCCCCTCCGCCAGGGTCACCCGCACCGCTCCGAGCTCCTGGGCGAAGGCGAGGCGGGCC
>JARRLN010000008.1 GCA_037386965.1 Nitrospirota bacterium | reverse complement strand
CCGCGGGCAAGCTCATCTGCCCCGGAAAGGGCGATGACCTTCCGGCCAAGCACGCGAGCATAGACTACGAGATAACCGTCCGGTACAACTAAGGAACGCGCAAGGGGGACGCAAGTCCCCCTTGTGTAGCCCCCTGGTAGAGAAGCGCCTCTTACCCTCTCCATAGTTTTTAAGGTGTCATAAACTTTCCCTCCTCCAACTTTCCTATTACAAATAGCCTTATTACATATAGTCTCTTTAAATACTATTTGTAAGAAATTTATAGTACCCCATGCCGCAGGCCAAGCCCGATGACCGCTGCCTCGCCCTGGGCCAGAACATCAAAAAGCTCAGGGAGAAAAAGCATCTCTCGCAGGAAAAGCTCTCGGAGAAGGCGGACATCCATGTCTCCTATATAGGGCAGATAGAGCGGGGCCTGCGCTACCCGTCACTCAAGACCCTTTTCCGCATCGCGGACGCACTGGACGTAAGAATCAATGACATATTCAAGGGAATATATGATGTCAGGCGGAACGGGAAAGAAGACGCATAAAACCCCTCAAGAAGCGAAACCCTTTCTCAAGTGGGCGGGTGGCAAGAGATGGCTTATCCCGTATATCAGAAAAGATGGACCTTTGCTTTGATCCCTCTAAGGCGGCGGGCTACAAGAGTGGTTCCCAGATAGCACGTGTCCTAACCGAAAGCTGGGCGCGAACGAACCTCTACTGCGTTTCGTGCCGGGCCGACCGATTGGTACCAGCCCGCGAGAACACCAGGGTCGTTGACTTCGTCTGCGACAGGTGCAAGGAGCAGTACCAGTTAAAGAGCCAGAGCAGGCCCCTGGGCAGCAAAGTCGCGGACGCCGCCTATGCGCCCATGGCCGAGGCGATCGCACACGACAGGTCGCCGAACTTCTTGTTCATGCATTACAGCAGGGATGCAAAATGCGTGGAGAACCTTCTTCTGGTTCCAAGGCATTTCGTCACCCTCTCATGCATCGAGATGCGAAACCCCCTTTCACCCAAGGCACGGCGCGCGGGTTGGCAGGGATGCAATATCCTTTTGGGCGCTCTGCCCGGGGACGCCCGGATTCCGCTGATCCATGGCGGGCACGCGATGTCTCCCCGTGACGTGCGGAAGGACTACGCGCGGTTCAGGTTTCTTTCGGAGCAAAAGGCCAATGAAAGGGGCTGGCTGGCGGATGTCCTGAAATGCGTGCGCGACCTGGGCAAGGAAGATTTCACATTGCGGGAGGTCTATGAGTACGAAGCTTCCCTAAAGAGGCTTCATCCAGCCAACAAAAACGTCCGCCCCAAGATCCGCCAGCAGCTCCAGGTCCTCCGGGACAGGGGAATGCTAACCTTCCTCTCCCCCGGCCATTACCGGCTGAGGGTCTGAAACCCTATATCTTCCCCTTGGTGGAGGGCACGCCCTTCACCCGGGGGTCCACCTCCACGGCCTCGCGCACGGCGCGCCCCAGGGCCTTGAAGACCGCCTCCACCATGTGGTGGGTGTTCCGCCCGTAGGGCACAGAGACGTGGAGCGTCATGCCCGCAGCAGTGGAGAGCGCCTGGAGAAAGTCCTGCACCAGGTCCACGTCGAAGCCCTTGATGCGGGAGCGCTTGGGATAGCTGACCTGGTAGACCAGAAAGGGCCTCCCGCTCAGGTCCAGGCTCACCTCGGCCAGGGCCTCGTCCATGGGCACCCGGGCGCTTCCGTACCGCCGCACCCCCTTCATGTCCCCCAGGGCGCGTTTGAGGGCGGCCCCCAGCACCAGGCCCACGTCCTCCACGGTGTGGTGGTCGTCCACGTGCACGTCGCCCTTGGCTTTCACCGTGAGGTCCAGAAGGCCGTGCTTGCTCATAAGCTCAAGCATGTGGTCGAGGAAGGCAATGCCGGTGGCCACGGCGTACTTTCCCCGCCCGTCCAGCTCAAGCGTAAGGGAGATGTCCGTCTCCCTGGTCTTTCTTGTCTCGGTCACTTTTCTCATCGAAGCGTCTCCTTGAGGGCGTCCAGAAAGGCCCCGTTTTCCTCCGGCGCCCCCACCGTCACCCGCAGGCACCCGGGCAGGGCGCCCTCCATGTTCCTGACGAGCACCCCCCTTTTCAAAAGCCCCTTGTGCACCCGCCCGGCCCCCGGCACGCGGAAGAGGATGAAGTTCGCCTCCGAGGGATAGGCCGTCACGCCGGGCACCCTCCGGAGCTCCCGCATGAGGCGGCCCCTCTCCCTGACGATGCTCCGAACGGCCGCGCGCCTGGCGCGCTTCTCCCCCAGGGCCTCCACCGCCAGGGCCTGGGACGGGGCGCTCAGGTTGAAAGGCAGCCGCACCTTGTTGACCTGCTCCAGGGCCTCCGCCGAGCCCACCAGAAACCCCACCCTCAGGGCCGCCAGGCCCACCTTGCTCAACGTGCGCAGGATGAGGAGGTTGGGGTAGTCGCGAAGAAGCGGCAGGAAACCACGCTCGCTCGAGAAGGGCTGGTAGGCCTCGTCCACCACCACCATGCCCGGGGCCCGCTCGATGAGGCTGAGCACCCGCCCGGCGGAAAAACAGTTGCCGGTGGGGTTGTTGGGCGTGGAGAGAAAGGAAAGCCGGGGCTTCCTCTCACGCACGGCCCTGCGCATGGCCGTCTCGTCCAGGTCGAAGTCCTCGGAAAGGGGCACCTCCACGGTCTCCTCCCCCAGGGCCCGGGCGATGGCCCCGTACATGACGAAGGTGGGCGTGGGATAGAGGACGGGCCCGCCGAAGGTGGTAACGAGATAATAGATAAGCTCGTCCGAGCCGTTTCCCACCAGGACATTCTCCCTCCGGACGCCGAACTCCCGGGCCGCCCGCTTCCTCAGCTCCCTGGCCTCGGGGTCGGGGTAGCGGTTGGTTGCCGGCAGGGGAGAGCGGAGGGCGAACCCGTACGGGCTCTCGTTGGCGTCGAGCTTCACCCTGGCCGGCACCTCCCTGGCCTCGTATGCCTTGAGGCGCCGCACCGCAGGCCTAACCAGGCGAGTAATGTCCATGTTTCTTTTCATAAACACGCATTATACCATGCGCACCGCCACCAGCGGCCCGCCAGTGCCCACCAGTGCCCACCAGTGGGCTCTCTCTTAGGGCTGCCGGGGGATTTTGAGGCTGGCTGCCTTTCTTTCCTCCAGGCGGAGACGCAGAAGCAGCCAGGGCAGCACCCAGCCGGCCCCGGCCAGGAGGGCGTCGGTCAGGTCGGGATAGCGCCCCGGCACCCAGCGCTGAAGCCATTCCACGAAGAAGGCGAAAAGCAGGGCGGCCCCGCCGCCTGCCAGCAGATAGACCGAAGAGCGGGCCCTGTACAGGGTGAGCACCAGGTAGCCCACCGCCATGAAGGGCCACATGGCGTCTATGACGTCCTTCAGGGCGAAGATGCTGCCGAACTGCCCGCGGAAGGGGACCCAGTTGAACCCTCCCGCCAGTGCCCGCGGGCCCGGTGCAAGGGCCTCAAGGACGAAGCCCGCCGTAAGCGCCGTCACGCCCGCCCAGAGAAGCACCTCGCGGGGGGCCTCCCGCGCCATCCAGAAAAGGCCCAGGGCCACCCCGGCCCCGAGGACCGCCTCCAGGGTGAGCATCCTCTGCACCGCCGGCACCTTCAGGGCAAGCACCAGGAGCACGGCCGCCGAGAGAAGCCAGAGGGCCCTTTCCCTGGACCATTGCAAGGTGAGCGCCACCGCCCCCACGCCCAGGACCGAAAACCCCTCGGTGAGGGCCGTCGTCCCGTCCAGCCTGCCGGGGTCCCGCAGGGCCTCCAGGAGAGGCCGTACGCCCTGGGCCAGGTTGGCCGCCCTGAAGGAAGGCACCAGAGGGAAAAGCCCCGAGACCGCCCAGAGGACGAGCACCAGGAGGCCCACGCCCCGGAGGGGACCGTCATCATCGCGGGCGCCGAGGAAAGCGGCCAGACTGTCCCCCGAAGCCGACCGCGTGGCCAGCAGAACGCCCACAAGCGCCCCGGCCAGAGTGCCCGCGCTGTTTAACATGACGTCCAGGAGCGAGGTCACCCGGCCCGGAAGGAAAAGCTGAAGAAGCTCCAGGCTCCCGCTCAGGGCCGCCCCCATGAGGACCGCCCCCGCCGCCGACGCCCAGAGCCCCAGCCGCCCCCTCAGGGCGCGGGCGGCCAGGAAACCCAAGGGCACATAGAGCAGAAAATTCGTGACCACGTCGCTTCTGGAGATATACCGGGGCCAGCCCCCCTCCACGCTCTGGACGGCCCCGCCTCCGGGCCAGCTCCATCCCGAAAACGGGAAGAGCGACCCGTAAAGGATGAAAAGGGCCATGGCCACGACAGGAAGAAACCCACCCAGAGAAACCCGCCTCATTATCCTCATAGTATAAAGCATGGCGAGGGGCGGCCGGTACGGAGATATCAACGAGACAAGTGACGGGAAAGCGCAAGAGAAGGAGGGGAAGGGAAGGAGCCTAGAGCAATTTAATAAATTATGTAGCCGAAGGCCTCCTTGTCGTTGCCGTTTGACCTGAGGCGGCTTGGCAGTGACTCCTTTGGGGGAACTGCCTATGGAAGGCACCTCTCCCTTAAATCGGCCACAGGTTAAGTTGGATTGCTCTAGGGAGGAAAGAGGAGGGTCGAGGGGCGCTTCTTCTTCAATCACGCAGTGAAGCGGAAAGGGAGAAAAGGGGAGAGAAAAAGGCATCTGGATGCCTGGCTGGCCGCGGAAGTGGGGTCGAAAGGCAGTTCTCCTTCAATCACGCAGAACGGAAAAGAGGGGGAAGAAAAGGGCATCTGGATGCCTAGGGGATGACTTTGTTGAGCTGGTACTCCACGATGCCGGTGGCCCCGGCCGCCTTGAGCCGGGGGATGAGGTCGCGGACGACCTTCTCGTCGATGATGACGTCCAGGTCGTACCAGCCCGGCGTGGAGAGGGTGGAGACCGTGGGGGAGTGCAGCGAGGGCAGAAGGCTGGTGACCTTCTTCAGGTCTTTCTCGCGGACGTTCATTTTGAGTCCCACCTTCTCCTCGGCCGCCAGGGCGCCCCGGAGCAGAAGGACGATGTTTTCCATCTTCCGTCTTTTCCAGGGGTCCTTCCACGCCTTGCGGTTGGCGATGAAGCGGGTGGTGGACTCAAACAGGGTCTCGATGACGCGCAGGTTGTTCGCCCTCAGGGAGTTGCCCGTCTCGGTGAGCTCCACGATGGCGTCGGCCAGGTGCGGGGGCTTGACCTCGGTGGCGCCCCAGGAGAAGTCCACCTCGGCGTTTACGCCCTGTTTCTTCAAGTAGCGCCTGGTGTAGCCCACCAGCTCGGTGGCGATGCGCTTGCCCTCCAGGTCCTGGACCTTCCGCACCCTGGAGTCATGGGGGACGGCCAGCACCCAGCGGACCGGGCGGAGGCCCTCCTTTGCGTAGTTCAGCTCGGTGACCTCGTGCACCTTGGCCCCCTGCTCCAGGATCCAGTCCTTGCCGGTGAGGCCGCAGTCGATGATGCCCTTCTCCACGTAGCCGGCCATCTCCTGGGCCCGGATGAGCATGCCCTGTATCTGCGGGTCGTCGAAAGCCGGGTAGTAGGAGCGGCTGGAGACGTTGATGTGGTAGCCCGCCTTGCGGAAGAGCTTGAGCGTGCTCTCCTGCAGAGAGCCCTTGGGGAGTCCGAGCTTCAGAATGTCGGCCATCGTTTAAATTAGCAGAAGCCTGCGGGTGTTTTCAATAACGGCGGACGTTCAGCACCCCGTCCATCTGCACCACCTGCCGGAGGATGTGCAGGAGCTGCCGCTTGTCCCTGACCTCCAGGACGAAGACCAGGCGGGCCCTCCGGTCCTGGCTGCTGGTGGTGGCCTCCAGGTGGGAGATGTTGACCTTCTGCGCGCTCATCACGGCGGAGAGCTCCGCGATGATGCCGGGCTTGTCCACCGTGTTGGCCACGACACGGGCGTAGGAGGTGACGTCGGGGTTGGGCTTCCAGTCCACCTCGATGAGGCGGGCCTCGTCCACGGCCAGCCGCTCCAGGTTGGGGCAGTCGCTGCGGTGCACGGCCACCCCCTTGCCCCGGGTGATGAAGCCCAGCAGGTCGTCCCCGGGCACCGGGAAGCAGCACTTGGCCGTGTGGTAAAGGACGTCGTCCACCCCCTTGATGGTGATGCCCTTTATCTCCTTCTTCTGCCGGGTGATGCGGGGGCCCTCCTGCACGGCCTGGTCGGGCTGGAGGCGGTTTACCACCTGGTGGGCCGAGACCTTTCCGTAGCCCAGAGAGGCCAGAAGGTCGTCCACCGAGCGGAGCGAGAAGCTCCGGGCCACCTCCTCCAGAGCCTTGTTGTCCTTCATGAGGGCGCCGGGCAGGTTGTGCTTCTTGAGCTCGTCCTCCAGGAGCCGGGTGCCCAGCTCGATGCTCTGGGCGCGCTCCTCGGTCTTGAACCACTGCTTGATGCGGTTCTTGGCCCGGGTGGTGACCACGAATTTCAGCCAGTCGCGGCTGGGCTTGTGGGTCTGGGAGGTGATGACGTCCACGGTGTTTCCGCTTGCCAGCTGGTGCCTCAGGGGGACCATCCGGCCGTTTACCCGGGCCCCCACGCACTTGTGGCCCACCTCGGTGTGGATGGCATAGGCGAAGTCCACGGGCGTGGAGCCCAGGGGAAGCTCCTTGATGTCCCCCTTGGGGGTAAAGACGTAGATGACGTCCGGGACGACCTCGCTCTTGACCGCCTCCAGGAAGGCCCGGGCGTCGTCGGAGCCCTCCTCCTTCTGCACCTGCACCAGCTCCCTCAGCCAGGCCACGTAATCCTCGTCCTTCCGCTCGCTCGTGGACCTCTCCTTGTACTTCCAGTGGGCGGCGATGCCCTCCTCGGCCACCCGGTGCATCTCCTCGGTGCGTATCTGGATCTCCACGCGCTCGCCCCCGGGGGCGATGGCCGTGGTGTGCAGGGACCGGTACATGTTGGACTTGGGCACGCCTATGTAGTCCTTGAACTTCCCCGGGATGGGCTTCCACAGGCCGTGCACCAGGCCCAGGACGGCATAGCAGTTGGCCTTGGTGTCGGTGATGATGCGGAGCCCCAGCACGTCGTGCACCTGCTCGAAGGGGATGCCCTGCCGCTGCATCTTCTGGTAGATGCCGTAATAGTGCTTCACCCTTCCCTGCACCGCACCGGGGATGCCCTCCTCGGCGAGGTGCTTCTCGATGGCGGCGGCCAGGGCCTTGATGTAGCCCTCGTGCTCCTCGCGCATCTTGCGCACCTTGCGCACAAGCTCGTTATGGAGGTTCGGCAGAAGGAACCTGAAGCTCAGGTCCTCGAACTCCGTGCGGAGCTGCCCCATCCCCAGGCGGTTGGCCAGGGGGGCGTAAATCTCCAGGGTCTCGGTGGCGATGCGGTGGCGCTTGTTCTCCGGCAGGTGCCTGAGGGTGCGCATGTTGTGCAGGCGGTCGGCAAACTTGATGAGGATGACCCGCACGTCCTCGCTCATGGACAGGAGCATCTTCCTGAAGCTCTCGGCCTGGGCCACCTCCTTGGACTTGTACTCCATCCGGGAGAGCTTGGTCAGGGCGTCCACGAGGAAGGCCAGGTCGTAGCCGAAGCGCTTGCGGATGTCCTCCGTGTGGATGTAGGTGTCCTCGATGGTGTCGTGCAGGACACCCGCGGCGATGGTCGCCACGTCCATGCGCATGTCGGCCAGGATGGAGGCCACCTCCAGGGGATGTTTCATGTAGGGGGAGCCGTCCTGCCTGTTCTGAAGGCCGTGGGCCTCGCTGGCGAACCAGTAGGCGCGCTTGATGAACTCGGTGTCCGCCGCGGAGTTGTAGGAGCGCACCTTCCGGCACAGGTCCTCCACGCTCCTGACCTCCTGGACAGCCGGCTTACCGTTGAGCTTTTTCCCCATCTTTTCCCTCACTTCTATTATAAAGCGGGGAAAGGAGGATTTTCGAGACCCCGGGGAGCCTTTGAAGAAACGGGGTCGATTAAACCGAGGGGGTCGAGAAACCCGGAAGAGAACCTTGGGAAAGGACAAGCGGCGGCTCCACGCCCGGGAGGCCTTCGTCACCGCGGGCCGGGCGTCCGGGCCGGAAGAAAAAGAAAGGGGAGCCCTGTGGCTCCCCGTCGGGGCGTGTCAGGTTTTCTACCCCTCTATCCCTTGCCCATCTCCAGGACGTAGATTTCCATGTCCTTGTTGCCCCAGCGGATGGCCTCGTTGTATGAGTCCACGAAGAGGTCCACGTGGTAGCCCTTGACGGCGCCGCCCCGGTCCTCCACGGTGGCCTCTCCGTAGCCGGGGATGTAAAGACGGGTCCCCGGGGGAAACACGCGCCAGTCGGCTGCCGCGATGCCCCGGCGCGCCTGGGTGTTCGTGGCCGTAAGGCCGTCCCTCCATTTGGCCACGTCGATGGAGTAGGGGTCGTTGCTGTAGGCCGTGGCCTTCACATTGACCTTCATGGCCGCGGGGATGCTCGCCCGGAGCTTGGTGATTTCCTCATGCATGGCCATGTTCTGCACCATGAGGTCGTTCATCTCCGTTCTGGTGGCCAGGTAGTGATGCATGTACCCCAACAACCACCCCGCGAACAAGAGAATCAGTATGGCCGCCCGCCTGTTCATTGCACCCTTTACCTAACAATATCAATGCCAGGAGAATTGTCAAAGAAATAAAGACGAGTTATGGCGAGAAATGTATCGGGAAAGGGCCCAATATGGTGGAAATGACACAGTGTTAGGGCACAATTCGGCAATTTCACCACTTTTGGTCAACGGCCCTCCTGCGCGCGCACTCGCGCTGTTTCTTCGGCCTGCCTTGGTTGGTACAATAGGGAAATGAACGCCATCCGTTTTCCCGAGGACAGGGAGCGCCTGTATCGCTGGGCCGCCGCGCTGGCGCTGGTGACGGTCTCGTACAATTTTGCCGAGGGCCTGGTCTCCCTGTTTTTCGGGCTCGAGGACAAGACCTTCGCGCTCATGGGCTTCGGCCTCGACTCCTTCGTGGAGGTCATCTCCGGCGTGGGCATCTGGCACATGGTGCGGCGGATACGCCGGGGCGGCCAGGAGAGCCCGGACCGGTTCGAGGCGCGGGCCCTCCGCATCACCGGGGGGGCCTTCTACCTGCTGGCGGCGGGGCTGGCCGTAACGTCAGTCGTCAACCTCGTGGAGGGCCATGCCCCCGTGACCACCTTCTGGGGCATCGTGGTGGCCCTGGTCTCCATAGCCACCATGTGGCTTCTCATCCGCTACAAGATGGGGGTGGGCCTGGCCCTCCGGAGCGAGGCCATCGTCGCGGATGCCGCCTGCACGAGGACCTGCCTTTACCTCTCGGTCATTCTCCTCCTTTCAAGCGGAGGCTACGAGCTGACGGGCATCGGGGGGCTGGACAGCCTGGGGGCGCTCCTCATCGCCCTGCTGGCTTTCCGTGAAGGAAGAGAGGCCTTCCAGAAGGCCCGGGGGAAGCTCTGCTCCTGCGCGGCGGGCACGTGCCCCGGCCCGGAGCAGGCGGAGGACGCCAGAGCGGAGAAGCCCGCTACCCCCATCACCTTCGGCAAAGGCTAGAAACTGGAGACTGGAGATTAAGGGGACTATACAAGGGGACGCCAGTTGGCCCTGCGAGGAACAAACACCCTCACATGAGACGAAGAGAATACTTTTTCTTACCAAGGGGTACGTAGGGACACCGTTAGTCCTCCCTACGTAAAGCAAAGCTTTTCCGTTTTTTCCGGGGGGATACATGAGGGGGAGAAACTCCCCCTTATGCGCAGAGGGGGATACGTAAGGGGGATGCGAAATCCCCCTTACGCCCTCTAGAGATTCAGGGCGTCCAGGAGCCTGCCCACCGTGGGGTTGAACAGAAGCATCCCCCGCCCGGTCAGGCGCACCCTCCGCTGGCCGACCTCAAGAAGACCCTCGTCCTCAAGCTCCCGGAGGGCATCCCCGAGGTCCACACCCAGCTCCCTCTCGCACTTTTCCCTCTCGATGCCCTCCGTCTTCCGGAGGCCGAGGAAGAATACCTCCCTGAGGATGTCCTCCCGGCTGAGGGCGTTGCTTTCGGCCACGGGAAGCGCGCCCTCCGAAAGGCTTGCGATATAGCCCCCGATGTCCCTGGTGTTGCTTTCCCGCCTCTCCCAGAGGAGGGAGTGGGCCCCCGCCCCCAGGCCCAGGTACTCGCCCCTGTCCCAGTAGTTGAGGTTGTGGCGACATTCCCGTCCCGGCCGGGCGTAGTTGGATATCTCATAGCGGAAAAGGCCGTGGGCGGCGAGGGTGTCCACGGTGCGGGCGAACATCTCCAGGACCACGTCCTCCCCGGGCATGACGAGGTCTCCCCGCTCCAGGGCCTCCATGAGCGGGGTGCCCGCCTCGGGGGTGAGCTCGTAGGCCGATATATGGGCCGGGGAAAGGGAGAGGGCGCGCTCGAGGGTCTCCTGCCAGCCCTCCGGGGTCTGCCCCGGGATGCCGAAGACAAGGTCCAGCGAGACGTTCTCAAACCCGGCCTTCCTGGCCCTCTGTGCGGCCTCCTCGGCATCCCGGGCGCTGTGCACCCTTCCCAGGAGCCGCAGGTCCTCGTCCCTGAAGGACTGCACCCCGATGCTCAGGCGGTTCACACCCAGGGAGCGGAGCGTCCCGGCCCTGCCACCTCCCAGGGTGCCGGGGTTGGCCTCCATGGTGACCTCCGCGCCGGGCAGAAGGGTGAAGCGCTCCATGAGCGCCCCGAAGAGGGTTTTTAAGAGCGCATCCGGCAGGACGGTGGGCGTTCCCCCGCCCAGGTAAAGCGTCTTTATCTCGCCCCCCTCCCGCAGGCGGACCTCGCAGGCCAGGGCCTCCACGTACGCCCGGGCGAGCCCGGGGTCGAAGGGCACCGAGAGGAAATCGCAGTAGACGCACTTCCGCACGCAGAAAGGCACGTGGATGTAAACGCTCTCCATACCCCTATCTTAGAGGGGACCAGGGGGGCCAGCCCCCCTTTTTAACTCCATCGAAACGGGTTAGGAAGCAGGCCGTCCTAGGCATAATCCCCTTCGATGTCAAGTCGCTCCGGCCCGCTGGCCGGGGACCAGTCCCCTCTTTAACGCCAGTGAAACGGGACGGGAAGCAGGCCGTCCTAGGCATAATCCCCTTCAGTGTCCAGCCGCTCCAGGCCGCGCCTGGCTACTTGCCCAGGAGGTTCAGGAACGTGTTGTGGTGGTTCTCCTCGTCCCGCAGGATATCCTCGAAGAGCTTTCGGGTGGTGTAGTCCCCCTCCTTCTGGGCAAGCTCGATGATTTCCCGGTAGAGGGCCAGGGCCTCCTCCTCGGCCTTGACGTCGAGTTTGAGCATGGCCTCCGGGTCGGAGCCCCCCACGTTTATGGTTGCGGGCTCGGTGGTGGGCTTCCCGCCCAGGTAGTCCAGGCGCTCGGCTATCATCTCGGCATGGAGCATCTCGGTCAGGGCTATCTGCCGGAAGACGGGCCCCACCGACTGGGCATACAGGCCCTTGACCATCACGTGCTGCCACATGTACTGGATGCTCACCGCTATCTCCCGGGCTATGGCCTGGTTCAGCAGTTCCCCCATCTTCTTCGCTGCCATGGATGTCCCTCCTTGGTGGCTGAGTACCCCAAGTGTACCGGAACGGGAGGGCCGGGGCAAGGCCGCCCGCCGCCTTGCACCGGCCTTGCGGAAGGCTTTTCCGGAAGGGTATACTCAATCTATGAGCGCTACAAATAAGGGAAAAATCCTCATTATCGAGGATGAGCGAAGGATAGCGGACATCACCAGGGCCTACCTCGAGCGGGAGGGCTACCAGGCGGCGGTGGCCGAGACAGGTGAGCAGGCCCTGGCCCTCCTCAAGCAGGACCACGACCTGGTCATCCTGGACCTCATGCTCCCGGACATGGCCGGCGAGGAGATATGCACCCTCCTCAGGGAAAACTCCGACGTGCCCATCATCATGGTGACGGCCAAGAGCGCCGAGGAGGAGAAGGTCAAGGGCCTGCACATCGGGGCCGACGACTACGTGGTCAAGCCCTTCAGTCCGCGGGAGCTGGTGGCGCGGGTGAACGCCCTTCTGAGGAGGACGAGGAAGCCCGTGCGGGTCCTGAGCTTCAACGGCGGCATCCTCACGATAAACGTCCAGAACCACGAGGTACAGCGCGACGGCGCACCCGTGACCCTCACCCCCACGGAGTTCAGGATGCTGCAGATACTGGCCGAACGCCCCCAGGCCGTGCTGAGCAGGCTTCAGCTGGTCAACCTCGCGCAGGGCTACGACTTCGAGGGGTACGAGCGCACCGTGGACGCCCATATCAAGAACCTGAGGCAGAAGATAGAGCCCAACCCGCGTGAGCCCGTCTTCATAAAGACGGTCTACGGCCTGGGATACAAGTTCATCGGCACGCGGGATGAGGACTAAGCTTTTCCTGGCCTTCTTCGCCGTCATCCTCACCGCCCTGGTCAGCAACTTCATCTTCGAGCACCTTATCATCAAGGACTTCGAGGACTATGTCATGGGGGCCCGGGAGGACCGCCTCTACTGGGTGCTGGCCTCGGTGGAGGGCAGTTACGACCCCCGGAGCGGCTGGGACAGGAAGACCCTGGAGGACTACCTGCACTGGGCCACCATGCTGGGGTTCGACGTGCAGGTGCTGGACGCCGGGGGGAAGGGGGTCCTCACCTCGCGGGAGGCCCTGAAGGGGCTCACCCCCACCATGCGGAGGCGCATGGAGGCCCTGGTGAACCTGAACCAGCCGATGGGGGAGTTCGAGAGCTATCCCCTCTTTGCCCAGGGCAAGGAGATAGGCTCCCTGCACATACGGCCCCTGGAGAGGAGGGGGCTTCTGAAGGCCAAGGAGGGCATCTTCAAGCGCCGGGGCCGCACCTTCCTCGTCACCAGCTTCGTCATCGCCGGCGGGGGCGCCGTCTTCCTGTCGGCCGTCTTCAGCATCTTTCTCACCGGCCCCATAAAGCGTCTCACCCGCGCCGCCGGAAAAGTCTCCACCGGGGACCTGAGCGTCCGCGTGCCGGGCGGGTCCAAGGACGAGATAGGCCGGTTCACCCAGGCCTTCAACCACATGGTGGAGTCCCTGGAGAGGGAGGAGGCCCTGAGGAAGCACCTCACCAGCAACGTGGCCCACGAGCTGCGCACCCCGCTGACCGTGATGAAGGCCCACCTGGAGGGCGTGGCCGACGGGGTCGTCCGGTGCGACCGGGAGACCGTGGCCGGGCTGGCCGGCCAGGTGGAGAGGCTCATCTCCCTGGTGGAGGGCATCGAGGACTTCGCCAAGGCCGAGGCCAGCTTCTTCAAGCCAGCCGAATACGAGACCGTGGAGCTGGGCAGCCTCGCCCGGGGCGTCGTGGCCTCCCTTTCCCCCATGCTCGCGGGAAAGCCGGTGGAGGTCTCGGTCCTCCCCGAGGGGGAGTGCGCGGTCACCGCCGACCTGGAGAAACTGGAAATCATCCTCAGAAACATCATCACCAACGCCATAAAGTACACCGACAGAGGCGCCGTCCGGGTGGAGCTGGGCAAGACGGACGGGAGCTTCCACATCCAGGTGAGGGACACCGGGCGGGGCATAGCCCCGGAGGACCTGCCTCATATCTTCAAGAGGTTCTACAAGGGAAAGGGCTCCTCCGGCATGGGCCTGGGGCTGGCCATCGTCAAGGAGCTGGTGGGCATCATGGGCGGCCGGCTCGACGCCACAAGCGACCCGGGCGCAACGGCGCTCCCGGCCTTCAGTGCACCTTTCGGTAGAGACTCAAAGGGCCGAAAGAGCGCCCGCTTTTCAGGATGCCGCCCGCCCCCTCAGGAGAGCTTGACCTCCTTGCTGTATTTCCAGAGGCCGTGGATGTTGCAGTAGCTCGTTGCGTACAGCGTGCCGGGCTTGGCCGTCTTCATCTGCACGGTGACCGCGTGATGGGCGTGCACCGCCCCCGTGTCCGGCCCCTCCAGGCCCTCGCCGTGGGCCGTAAACTGGCAGTTTGCCACCTGCAGGGGGAACTTCTCGCCCTCGGGATGAAAATACAGCTCTATCCAGCGGATGTGGTGCTCCGTCTTGTTGGGATGGGCCACTTCCTTGCCGATGGTGGCCGTTACCGTGAACATCTCGCCGGCCTTCACCTTATCGGGACACTCGATGACAGGTACGTGCTTCTCCGTCTTCCAATCGGCGGTCTGGAAGAGTTCTCCGAATTTGGCCACTGTAACGTCCGCCATGGTGATGCCTCCTTCTCCTGGGATTCCCCGAATAAAAGAGTTGGTTCGCGCCCCGTCTCCGCGCCTTCCGTCAACCGGAATCCGGCTGTTAAGGAAAGCATGTCACCAAACCGGCACCCTGTCAAGCGGTTGGAGAGTCCGGAAACGGCAAAGGAAGGGCGGGCCGGTTTGAAAGCGGCCGCTTAGCTTTTTCGGTAGAGGCGGGAAATGTCCTCTTCGGCCAGAAGCTCCCTGACCACAGGGACGAGGGCCGCTCTTATCTCGTCCCGGGCACGGCGGAACTCGTTCATTACTTCCTCTTCCGTGCCCCGCGCCCCGACCGGGTCGTCGATGGGCAGGTGGAGGCGGCGGACCGAAGGCGGCGTGGAGGGGCAAGTGGCCTCGGCATGGCCACAAACGGTGATGACCAGGTCCATCCGCCGGAGGAGGGCGGGGTCCAGCTCCTTGGAGCTCTGCCCGGAGATGTCGATGCCGGCCTCCCGCATGGCTTTGACGGCCCGCGGGTTGACGCCCGCGGCCATGACGCCCGCGCTGTGGGCTTCTATCCTGCCCTTGCCCATGGCCCTCAGGAACCCCTCGGCCATCTGCGAGCGGATGGAGTTTGCCGTGCACAGCACCATCACCCGCTTCACCGGAGCACCCCCCGCACGATGACGTCCACGGCCTCCTCGGGCGTCAGGCCGTGGGCCAGCAGGGTCTCCAGCTGCCTCTGGTCCACGCTCCCGATGGCGGCCTCGTGGGTGATCTTGGCCCCCGGGTGGGAGACATTGACGATGGGCACAGCCCGGGCCACCGCCCGGTCCCTGACAATCTCCATGCAGTCCACGTGCCCCCGCGCCCCCTGGGCATTGCCCTCCGTGGCCCCGGTTATGTCCCCCCGGGCCTCGTCCTTCAGGGCCACGCGGGTCTTGATGAGGCTCCGGGCGTCCGCGCCGGAGAGGACGACCTTCTCGTCGATGGAAATCCTGTCCCTGCCCCGGCCGAAAACCCGGGCCGTCATCTCCACCACGGCGCTCTCCCGGGCGTCCGCGACGTAGTCGATGCGCAAGTCCCCCACCCTTCCGCGCGTAAGGGAGAAGTCCGTGAAGTACCGGGCACGGGGACCGACCTGCACCCGGGCGGTGGGCCTCACCTCGGCTCCCTCATGCTCCCCGTGGAAATGCACCTCGCTGTAACGCATCTCGGCCCCCTCCTCAAGCCCTATCTCGGCGTCCATCACGTGGCCCACGCCCGAGATGTCGGGAAACACGCAGTGGGCCAGAAAAGACGCCCGGGCCCCCCGCCCGAAGCGCACGTCGAGCACGATGTGCTGAAGCCCGCCGTGGAGCATCCCGAAGCACAGGTGCACGGGCTTCTCAAGCCTCACGCCCTCGGCCACCCGGATGGACGCATCGAGCCCCTCGGGGGTCTCACGGGCCGCGCAGGCGAAACCCTCCACCTCCCGCATGCTCACGATTCTGTTGCCCTCAAGCATCAGGTGGGCCGTGGCCCTGTCCGCAAGGGCGGCGTCCTCGCCGCCGGCCTCGCGATACGCCCGAAGGAGCCCGCCGAGCTCAGACATAGACGCACTCCCGGCCGTCGCATATCACGCACTTCCTGTTGCGGTAGTACTCGGCCACCCTGCCGGGGTCTCCCGCGCAGACGATGCGTCCCCCGCACAGGAGGCTCGCCGTGTCCGCCCCCCGGGCTATCTCCTCCCTGTGGGTGATGAGCAGAACCGACGCCCCCCTGCCCTTGAACGCCTGAATGACGTTTATCACGTCCTTCGTGGAAAGCATGTCGATTCCGCTGTCGGGCTCATCGAGAATCGCCAGTGCGGGGCCGAGCCCGAGCACCGAGGCCAGCTCCACGCGCTTTCTCTGCCCGCCGGAGAGCGAGCGGTCCACCATCCGGTGCAGGTAAAGCTCCGGACTCAACCCCACCATCTCCAACAGAGGGGTCACGGACCCCTTTTCACTGTCATTCGAAGCCTGGTTCTCAGTGGAACCCGCGGCGTTGTCGGGCCGCGTCTGCGGGGCTTCGGGAGTCCCCGGGGTCACGGACCCCTTTTCCTCGTCATCCGAGACGCGGCTCTCAGTAGAGCCCTCGGTGTTATCGGGCTTCGCTTGGAGAGACCGGGAGGTCACGGGGGTCACGGACCCTTTTTCACTGTCATTCGAAGCGTGGTTCTCAGAGAAGCCCGCGATGTCATCGGGCCGGGTGCGGGAGGTCACCGACCCCTCCCTTTTAAAAGCTTCCCCACCAGAGGTCGTGGAAAGGGGTCCGGGACCCCCGGGCCGTTGCCCTGCCGCCCCGGGCCGCTGCCCGGTCGCTGAGGGACGCGCCTGGTCAGTCGTTGTAGGCCCTGCTCGGTCTGTCGTTGCGGGCCGCGCCCACCCCAGGTGCAGGTAGTCCTTGACGGTAATGCCTTCAAACCGCACGGGCTCCTGCCAGGCCATGGTGATGCCCCGGCGGGCCCGCTCGTGGATGGGTAGGCCGGTGATGTCCTCTCCCTTGAAGAAGATGCGGCCGGCCTGGGGCCGGAGGCCTCCGGAGCCCATGATGAGGTTGGCCACGGTGCTCTTGCCGGTGCCGTTGGTGCCCAGGAGGGCGTGAATCTCTCCTTCCTTGATGGAGAAGGTAAGGCCCTTGAGGATGCTTCTCCCTTCCACGGCCAGGGTGAGGTCTCTTATGTCAAGAAGGGCCATTGAGGTGTTCCTCAGTGGGCGTGGTCCTCGTGCTCCTCGTGGGGGCGCACGGAGCAGGTGCGGCAGTACAGCCCGTCGGTGTCGCACTCCATGCACTCGAACTGAAGCATGATGTGCCGGATGCCCTTGTTCCTCAGAAGGTCCTCTATCTCCGTCCGGATGCCTTCCACTTCGCTCAGGAGCCGGTCGCGCACCCAGACGTGGGCCGTGAAGGCCACCCTGCCGTGGGTAAGGGAGCGGATGTGCACGTCGTGGACCCCCAGGACTTCCGGCAGGGAGAGAATCTCGTCGGCAATCTCCTCGACGTGAAAGCCCCTGGGCACGAGGTCGAGGAAGATGCTCCCGGCCTCCCGCACCACCCGGACACCCCCGACGATGATGATGGCGCCGATGAGAAGGCCCGCCAGGGGGTCGGCATAGACCCAGCCTGTAAAGTAGATGACCACGCCCGAGGCGATTACCCCCAGGGAGGACAGGGTGTCCCCCAGGACGTGGAGCCACGCGCTGCGGACGTTGAGGTCCTCGTGGTGGTGGCCCAGGATGGCGGCCATCAGAAGGTTGGCGAGAAAGCCGCCCACGGCCACCGGGAGCATCACGCCGAGGTGGACCTCCGGGGGGTTCATGAAACGCAGGTAGGACTCGTAGAAAATGTACAGGGCGATGCCCAGAAGGCTCAGCCCGTTTATGGCCGCCGCAAGGATGCCCACCCGGTGATAGCCGTAGGTCGCCCGGGGGTCCAGCGGCCTCATGCTGATGCGCGCGGCCGCCACGCTCAGCCCCAGGGCCAGGGAGTCCGTAAACACATGGCCCGCGTCGCTCAACAGGGCAAGGCTGTTGCTGATGATGCCGCCGGCCACCTCCGCCACGAGGATGAGCGCCGTGATGGAAAACGTTATGGTCAGCCGCTTCTCGGGCTTCATCGCACTCATGTTTTTATTTTATCGGAACGCACCCGTCCGTGCCAGAGGGTGATGAAAGGGGAAAGGTCTGCCGAAGGCGACGGAGCCCGGTTCTCTCAGGGAGAAGCGTCCATGCGCCTGAACTCTTCCAAAAGCTCCTTCTCCGTGATGAGGTTCTTCCTCAGGAGAAGTTTTACCAGGGCCTCGTAGAGCGACGGATGCCCCGCCCCGGCAACACCGCTTTGGGGCGGGTGCGGCCCGCAGCGGCCGGACGGAATGGATGACCCGGGCATTCGGGCTGTCCGTCCCGCGCCCTCGGTCCTCACGGTCCATCCGGCCCATTTCTTCTCCATCGACGCCTCGAAGTCCGTCCCCTCCAGCCCGTAATGCCTGACGATGGCCGCGATGATGTCCGGCTCCAGGGCCATCAGGGGGCGGATTCTCTTTCCGAGGAGAAACTGAAGGGTGTCCATCACTTCCAGGTCCATGGGGTTGGTGGCTGCCAGGGTGAGGGTCTTGCCGTCGTACTCCACGGGTATGACCAGGTACGAGGTGGCCAGGTCCGCCGGCACCAGGCGCAAGACCTCTTCCGGGATGTCCCGGTCGAAAAGCTGAATCCACCGTATGCCGAGCTGCTCCTCCAGGACGAGGGCCAGCTCCCGCTCGGCGACGAACCCCAGCCGGAGAAGCTCGGCCCCGAGCTTGCCGCCCCACTGTTTCTGCTCCCCGAGGGCCACGGCAAGCTGCATCTCGTCGATGAGGCCCGCCTCAAGGAGCATCTCCCCCAGGCGCTTTCTGCGGTTCCTCCCGCTCTTGCGTACGGACATGCGTCCTCCCCTCTCTCGAAAGCGCCCTACTATAGCATTTTCGCCTGGTGGCCCGGAAGGCCCGTGCTCACCGGAAGAGGGTCAGACAGGGCGGGAGCCGATGTATTTTTCCCAGACCTCAAAAAGGCCCTTGGTGGCGAAGAGGTCCCGGGCGCAGTAGCGGGCGATGTCCAGGTGGCGGCCCTCGCGGTACAGGCCGGCCACCTCGTAGCCGCTCATCTCCTGCTTGGGGCTCTCCAGGCCCAGGGCGCGGCACCATATGTCCAGGCTGAACTTCCGCCTGACCGAGCCGAAGAAGGAGAGGCGGTCCATGAGGTCGATGTGCAGGTCGCTGTAGCGGTTGGGCATGAGGTCCCGCGTGGGCGCTATGCCGTGCACGGCGGAGCGCACCAGGAGAAAGGGGCAGTCGAAACCCCGGCCGTTAAAGGTGACCAGGGATTCATAGGTCCGCACCGTCTCCCAGAACCTGGCCAGTATCTCCCTCTCGGAGCCCGTGGCGTACGTGATGCCGCCCTCCTCGAAGGGCAGGAGGGGGTCCTCGCCGGGGGTCTGGAAATACACGGCTCCGCGGGAGGTGTCGGGGTTGAGCAGGCCGATGGCCACCACCTCGGCCGTCACCGGGTAGAAGCCCAGGGTCTCCTCGACCTCCTTGACCTCCTCGGCCGTCTGTTTCCCCCGCAGAAAGTACGCCCTGGTGACATCGTCGAGCTCGCGAAGCTCCTTGCCTACCGTCTCGATGTCAACTATGAGCCGGGACATTCTCCACGCGGGGCAGAAACTCGCCGTCGGGAAGCTTCTTGAACGTCTCCCAGGCCTTCAGAAGGTCGATGGCCCGCTGAAGCTGGGTGTCGTCCTCCGGGCTCAGGCTGGAGAATATGACGGCCTTCTCCTCGCCGGTATCCGATGCGTCGCCCTGGCCCGCCTGTTCGTTCTCCAGGTGGCCCTTGAGGTCCTTCTCCCGCACCACGACGTGCTCGGCGGCTCCGTTGGCGGACTTCAGCTTCACCACGATATCCGGGGTTATGCCCGTGTTCTGGATGCTCTGGCCCTTGGGCGTATAGTACCGGGCGGTGGTGAGCCTGAGGCCCGAGCCGTCCGAAAGGCCGATGACGCTTTGCACGGAGCCCTTGCCGAAGGTCTCGGTCCCCAGCACGATGGCCCGCCTCCAGTCCTTGAGCGCGCCGGCCACTATCTCCGAAGCGCTGGCGCTCCCCTGGTTGACCAGGACCACCATCGGGATGTCCTGATAGGGCCCGTCCTGCACCGTGCGGTAGTCGGTGCGGTCCTCGGCCCGGCCCTTCGTATAGACCACCAGCTTGCCCGAGGGCAGGAACAGGTTGGCCACGTCGATGGAGCTGGTGAGGAGCCCGCCGGGGTTGTTCCGGAGGTCCAGGATGAGGGCGGTGACCTCCTCCTTGCCCACCAGGTCCTGGAGCGCCGCCTCCATCTCGGCCGCGGACTTCTCCTGGAACTGCTTGAGCCGCACGTAACCGATGCCGTCCTCGACGACCTTCGCATCCACGCTCTTTATCTCGATGATGTCCCGGACGATGGCGTAGTCCTTCGGCTCCTTCTCGCCCTCGCGGAAGATGGTGATGACGACCGAGGTGCCCTTGGGGCCGCGCATCTTGTTGACGGCCTCCTGGAGGCTCATGTCCTGGGTGGACTCACCGTCTATCTTGATGATCTTATCGCCGGCCTCTATGCCCGCGCGCCAGGCCGGGGTGTCCTCGATGGGGGCGATGACGGTAAGGACGCCGTCCTTCATGGATATCTGGATGCCCAGGCCGCCGAACTTCCCGCGGGTGTCTATCTGCATCTCCTTGTACATGTCCGGCGTCATGAACCCCGAGTGGGGGTCCAGGGACTTCAGCATGCCGGCCAGGGCGTCGTAGATGAGGTCCTGGGTATTGGTCTCCTCGACGTACTTGGTTTTCACCACCGAGAGGACCTCGGTGAAGACCTTGAGGCCTTCGTATACTTCGCCCTCCGCGCTCACCCGGGAGCCGGGGGCCCAGACGGCCAGGGAAATGGCCGCCACTACGGCAAGCGTAACAAGGAGGGCCAGAGCCCTCTTCCTTCGCATCACGTCGCTATCCCCTCCAGTTCTATCGCCTGTTTTTCGACAGCCATTGGGTCGGGTTCAGCGGTTTGCCGTTGTAGCGAATCTCAAAATAAAGGGACGGCCTGCTCAGCATTCCCGAGGTGCCGACCCGCCCTATGACATCGTCCTTCCCTATTATATCGCCTTGCTTCAAAAAAATCTCCGAGAGGTTCCCGTACAGGGAGTGGTAGCCGCCCCCGTGGTTGATGATGACCACCTGCCCGTAGCCCCGGAACCAGTCGGCATAGACCACGTCCCCGCCGTGCACGGCGCGGGCCAGGGCGCCCGGGGGGGCGGCGATGTAGATGCCGTTTCGGAATACCGGGGTCTTGAAGCGCGGGTCCTCCTGCACGCCGTAGGGGACGGCCACCGGGCCGTGCACCGGCCAGGGCAGCCTGCCCTTGAGCTTGCGGATGCTCGTCCCCCGGTAGCGGGTGGCCTGCTTGTACTGCTTGAGCATTTTCTGCAGGCGGGCCGAGGACCGCCGGAGCTCCTTGAGCATACGCTCATAGGAGCCCTTCTTGCTCCGGACCCGGGCCAGCAGCGCCTCCTTTTTCTTCTTCTCCCCGAGGAGGGCCTTCTCCGCCAGGAGCACCTTGTGCTCCTGATCCTTGAGCTCGCCGGTGACGGCCGCCAGCTCCTTGCGCTTTTGGGCACGCTCCGTGAGGTCGGCACGGTAAGCCTCCATGACGTCCTTGTCGTGGCGGGCCAGGACCCCCAGGTAGTGCCACCGCCTCACCAGCTGCCCCAGGTCGCTGGAGCCCGAAAGCACAAGCAGCATGTCCCCGGACCTGCTGTGCCGGTTCATGGCCCTCAGTTTCCGGACCAGCCAGTGCTTCCTGTCCTCGATGCGGGCCTCGAGAAAGGCCATCTCGCCCTCCAGGACGACCGTGCGGCTCTGGGTCTTCTTGAGCTTGGCCCTGTAGACGGACAGCTGCTTGGAGACCCGCACCAGCTTGCGGTCGGCCGCCTCCAGCTCCTTGAGGGTGACCCGCTCGAGCTTCCGCGCGCTCTTCAGCTGCGCTTCGTTGCCCTCTATCTTCTTCTGGACGTCCTCGAGGCGCTCCTGTACCGTGCCGGGGTCTTCGGCTGCAAATGCGGAGGGAACGAGCAGCACCAGGGAGAAGGCCGCGGCCAGAAGCAGGCTCACTCGCCGGAAAGCCATACGCTCAGAACTTTATCCTGCCCACGGCGAAGAAGGCCCCCACCAGGCCGACCAGGAGGCCCGCCGGCGGAGCGAGGAGGACCAGTTCCGAGGGGGTGGCTATGCTCAGAACGGCCGGCAGGGAGGCCCCCAGGCTCCCCAGCACCACGGAGTAAAGGACGGCCACACTGAGCCCGCTTATCGCGCCCCCGGCCAGCCCCACCACGCCGCCCTCGATGAGGAAGGGGGAGCGGATGAACCACCGGGTGGCCCCGAGGAGCTTCAGGGTGTCGATTTCGGGTTTCTTCCTGTAAAAGAGTATCTTCACCGTGCTGTAGCAGACGAAGAGCACCCCCGCCGAGAGGACCGTCACCAGAAAGAGCCCGAAGGCCCGCGAATAGCGGCCCACGCTCCTGATGGCCGCAAGCAGCTCCTCGCCGTACTGCACGTCCTGCACCCCCTGGAGGCCCGAGAGCGTGGCGGCCAGGTCGCCCACCCGGCCGCCCTTGACGGCCTCTTCCCCGAGCGTAAGCACCAGGGCGTCGGGAAGGGGGTTTTCATCCAGGCCCTCCAGGACGAAATCGGCGTCCTTGAGGGTGGAGGCCAGGTCCCTCAAGGCGTCGTCCTTGGAGACGTAGACGACCTTCTTCACCCCCGAGAGCCCCCGGACGGCCTTCATGACGTCCCCGGTGGCCCCGTCGTCCAGGCCGTCCTTCAGATAGGCGGTGATGGTGAAGCGCTCCGGCAGGGACCGGGTGGCCAGGTTGAGGTTGTAGACCACCAGGGCAGCCAGCATCATGATGAACAGGCCCGCCCCGATGGTGCACATGGACAGCACGTTTATCCATTTCTCTTTCCAGAGGCCCTCGAAGGCCACGCGGAAGGGATAGCTCACAGGCCCGCCTCCGGGAAAAGGCCGCCGCCCTCCAGGCGGAAGACCCTGCCCGCCGAGCCCCGGAAGAGGTCGCGGTTATGGGTTGCGTGAAGCACCGTGGTCCCCCGGGCGTTTATCTCCTTGAAGATGCGCATGATGCCCCAGGCCGTTTCGGGATCGAGGTTGCCGGTGGGCTCGTCGGCCAGAAGCACCGTGGGCTCCCCGATGAGGGCCCGGGCGATGGCCACCCGCTGCTGCTCGCCGCCGGAGAGGGTGGGCGGATAGCTGTCGGCCTTGTGCCGGAGGTTGACCATCTTCAGGGTCTCGAAGACGGCGGGCTTGATGGCCGACTCCGGCAGGCCCCGCACCCTCAGGGTGAGGGCCACGTTCTCGTAGGCGGTGCGCCGCTCCAGGAGCTTGAAGTCCTGAAACACCACACCCACCTTCCGCCTGAGGCGCGGGATGTCGGAGTCCCCGAGCTGGTCTATCCGCTGCCCGTCCACGGTGATGGTGCCGTGGTCGGGCTCCTCGGCAAGGAAGATGAGCCTCAAAAGCGTGGTCTTGCCCGCCCCGCTGGGGCCGGTCACGTAGGCCATCTCGCCGCGCTCCACCGAAAAGGTGATGTCCTTGAGGGCGGAAAGGGCGTCGTAGGTCTTCGAGACGTTCTGGAAATGTATCACTGGCCCTCCGGCCCGACGATGTAATCGATGATGGTCTCCTCCAGGGACTTCTCCTTCCCGTTGCCGGAGGCCGCGGGGTCGGGGTCTTGGCTCCAGCCGCCCTTCATGAGCTTGCGGATGACCGTGCGGTGCTGCTCCTTCATCCGCTCCAGGGCCTTCTCCTCCCAGTTCTCGTCGATGAGGAGGTCGGCATAGCTGGATTTCTCGGAGGCCAGTATCTCGCCCTTGTGGTAAAGGAGGGTGGTAAACACAGGGTTTCTCGCGCCGCCGTCTTCGGTCTGCACGTGGTACATCTTGCCCTTGAAAGGGACGTTGGTGTTGAACCCTGTAAGCATCGGGATATTATACTATAAACCCGGCCGGGCAGGAATTGAAAGCCCGGCTCTGAAAAAACGTGCAAACCCTCGATTCGCGCGCATTCCGGGAGAGGTGGCGCCGTGGCGGACATTCTGAGGCTCACGCTGTCTTTTCTGCTCATCGTCGTTCTGCTGAGGATGAAGATGAAGATAGGCTACGTCATGCTCATGGCGGCGGGCTTTCTCTCCCTGTCGGCCTGGATGAGCCCCTATGAAGTGGGCCGGGCGGTATACGTCTCGCTGACCGACCCCGTGACGGTGGAGCTCATTGCCGCGCTCTGGCTCATCAGGATGTTCGAGATGGTCCTCCGGGAGCACGACATCCTCGGCGAGATGATGGCGGCCGCCGGTGCGCTTACGCCGAGCCGCCGCGCGGCCATCGTCTCCATGCCCCTTCTCATCGGGACGCTCCCCTCGGTGGGCGGGGCCTATTTCAGCGCCCCCATGGTGGAGGCGGCCACCAGGGGGGAGGAGATGCCTCCGGAGGAAAAGGGCTTCGTCAACTACTGGTACCGCCATCCCTGGGAATACGTGCTTCCCCTGTACCCGGGCATACTCCTGGCCGCGGCCCTCTCGGGCATCGCGCTCCGGGACCTCATCCTGGCAAACCTCGTCTTTGCCGGGGTGATGGCCGCCTCGGGGTTTGCGGTGAGCATGCGAAACGTGAGGGGAAAGGAGGGCGGCCGGGGCCGGGAGGCGGGAAGAAAGCGCCTGGCGAGCTTCCTTCCCATCGGAGGGGTGCTCCTCCTGGTCATCGCCTTCCGGATGGAGCTGTACATGGCCATCCTGGTAGTGCTGGCCGCCCTGTTTCTGTTTTACCGCTACGGGTGGAAAGACCTGGCGAGGACCCTCCGGTACGGGATTTCCTGGGAGGTGGCCGTGCTCATCGGCGGGGTGATGCTCTTCAAGGGAGTAATGCAGGCTTCCGGCGCCGTGGAGAACCTCAGCGCGTACGCGGCCGCCCAGGGCGTGCCCCTTCTGCCCACGCTGTTTTTCCTTCCCCTCGCCACGGGGCTCTTGACGGGCCTTACCATAGGATTCGTGGGCTCCACCTTTCCGCTTCTGGCCAGCCTGGCCGGGGGCGGCTCTCTGGGGGCCGTGGCCCTGGCCTTCGCCGCGGGGTTTACGGGGGTGCTCTTCTCCCCCGTGCACGTCTGCCTGGTCCTCACCCGGGAGTACTTCGCCGCCGACATGGCGGGCATCTACCGGCGGATGCTCCTTCCCGCGGCCCTGGTGCTCGCCGCGGCCTTCGCGCTTTATTTTCTTCTGTGAGCGGCCTTCGCAGGAAACACGCGATGGAGGAAAAGAGAAAAGCCACTGGTGGGCGGCTGGCCGCCCGCTGGTGGCCTGGCGGCCGATTGACCGGTATTTGTTTTTTGTGATAAGGTTTTATTCTTTTCGGCGACCTTCGGGCGCCGGAAAGATTTTTCTTCGGAGGACGCGGTGAAGAAGATCGTTCTAGCCTACTCCGGGGGGCTTGACACCTCGGTGGCCATCGCCTGGCTCAAGGAGCGGTACGGCGCGGAGGTCGTCGCCTTCTGCGCCGACCTGGGCCAGAAGGAGGACCTGAGGGCGGTACGGAAAAAGGCCCTCGCCACCGGGGCCTCGAAGGTCTACGTGGAGGACCTGAGGGAGGAGTTCGTCCGCGACCATGTCTTTCCCATGCTCCGGGCGGGCGCCGTCTACGAGGGGGGCTACCTGCTGGGCACCTCCATCGCCCGGCCCCTCATCGCCAAAAAACAGATAGAGGTGGCGCGCAGGGAGAAGGCCACTGCCGTGGCCCACGGGGCCACGGGCAAGGGAAACGACCAGGTGCGCTTTGAGCTTGCCTACTACGCCCTCATGCCCGAGGTCACGGTCGTCGCGCCCTGGCGCGAGTGGGGCTTCGAGGGCCGCGAGGCCCTCATCCAGTATGCGAAGGAAAAGGGCATCCCGGTGCCCGCCACCCGGAAAAAGCCGTACTCCACCGACATGAACCTCCTGCATATAAGCTACGAGGGAGGAGTTCTGGAGGACCCCTGGGCCGAGCCCCCGGCGGACATGTACACCATGATGGTGCCGCCGGAGCGGGCCCCCCAGAAGCCCGCCTACGTGGAGGTGGGCTACCACGAGGGAAACCCGGTGAGTGTGAACGGGCGGAGGATGAAGCCCCACACGCTCCTTGAGAAGCTCAACGCCCTGGCCGGCAGCCACGGGGTGGGACGCCTGGACATCGTGGAGAACCGCTTCGTGGGGATGAAGTCCCGGGGGGTCTACGAGACCCCCGGGGGGACCGTGCTTCACGCCGCGCACAGGGCCGTGGAGTCGGTCACCCTGGACAGGGAGGTCATGCACCTCGGCAACTCCCTCATGCCCCGGTACGCCGAGCTGGTGTACAACGGCTTCTGGTTCTCCCCCGAGCGGGAGGCCCTGCAGGGCATGGTGGACGACATCCAGAAGAAGGTAACCGGCACCGCCCGGCTCAAGCTCTACAAGGGCTCGGTCTCCGTGGTGGGCCGAAAGTCCCCGGTGAGCCTCTACCACCCGGGCTATGCTACCTTCGGGCCCGAGCGGGTATACGACCAGGCCGACGCCGAGGGGTTCATAAAGCTTACCGCCTTACGCCTGAGAATCGGACGCCTTCTGGGCCGCCAGTAAGGCCGGCCGCCCGTGGACACCGCCCTGCTGGCCCTCTGTTCCCTCCCCCTGCTGGGACCGATGACCGTGCGGCGCCTGCTCCGGCACTTCGGCTCCGCGGAGGCCGTCTTCGGGGCCGACACGGGGGAGCTTGCCCGGGTGCCGGGCATGGGGGGAAAAAGGGCCGCGGGCATCCGGGAGTTCGGGGGCTTCGAGGAGCTGGAGAGGAATCTCGCCCTGCTCCGGCGCGAAGGCGTCAGGGTATGCCTGGAGGGCGAGGAGGGCTACCCCGAGGGTCTCCTCGCCCTGGGCGAGGACGCGCCCCTGGTGCTTTACCTGAGGGGAGAAATCGTCCGGGAGGACCGGTTCGCCGTGGCCATGGTGGGCTCACGGCGGCCCACCCGCTACGGGCTGGCCACGGCCGAGACAATGGCCGCCGAGCTGGCCGGCATGGGCCTTACCGTGGTGAGCGGATTGGCCCGGGGCGTGGATGCCGCCGCCCACAAGGGGGCGCTCAAGGCCGGCGGGCGGACCCTGGGCGTGCTGGGCTCGGGAATAGACGTGCTTTATCCGGCCGAAAACAGGGGGCTCATGCTCCGGATGACCGAGACCGGGGCGGTGATGTCGGAATTTCCGCCGGGCAGGCCGCCGCTTCAGCAGAATTTCCCCCGGCGAAACAGGCTCATAAGCGGCTTGTCCCTGGGGGTGGTGGTCATCGAGGCCGCGGCCCGGTCCGGCTCGCTCATTACGGCCCGCCATGCCCTGGAGCAGGGCAAGGAAGTATTCGCCGTCCCGGGCAACATCAGCTCGGCGGTCTCCGAAGGGACCAACGCCCTCATACGCGACGGGGCACGCGTCGCCCTGGGGGCCCAAGATGTGATTCAGGAACTTGCGCCCCAGCTCCGAGGTTATATAAAATCTGCCAGAAGGGGGGACACGGTCCCTCTCTCCGACGAGGAGAAGGCCCTATGCGAGGCGATGAGCAGGGAGCCCAGGCATATAGACGACATCTCCCGGGAGTGCGGGATGGGCGTCTCCACGGCCTTGGCCCTTCTGCTTCAGCTGGAGCTGAAAGGGGTCGTCGGACAGACTGAGGGGAAGAGGTTTCAGATTCTTTAGGCGTGGCAAAGGGACAGATAGAAGAAACCCGGGAATTCACGGACTACCTCAATGACTCCGAGGCAATGGACAGCCTCCGGGCGGCGATGGTCCTTATCCTCATGAGGGAGACCGACATGGACATGGACACCATCTACTCCGTGGTCTTCCTGGGCGGAGACAAGATTACCTGGCATTAGAACCTGTCTCAAAAATTGATTTCGAAGCGTATCAATGCCCTAAAGTCCATGGGGTGTAAGGTATTTTCACAGCTTCAATGCAAAGACAAAAACTAACTGGTTAGTAATACGTCGCACGGGAGGGGAAAAGCAGACATGGCTTCAAAGCTCGTTATCGTGGAATCACCCGCAAAAGCGCGGACTATCAATAAGATACTGGGCAAGCAGTACGCCGTCAAGGCCTCGGTGGGCCACGTCAAGGACCTGCCGGCCAAGGTGCTCGGCGTGGAGGTAAAGGACGCCTTCCGCCCGGACTACCAGATAATCCCGGGCAAGGAGAAGGTGGTCAAGGAGCTCAAGCAGGCCGCGGCCAAAGCCCGGGACATCTATCTGGCCCCGGACCCCGACCGCGAGGGCGAGGCCATAGCCTACCACATCGCCACCGAGATAAACGGCTCCAAGGAGCACGCCATCCACCGGGTGACCTTCAACGAGATTACGGCCCGCGCGGTCAAGGAGGCCATGGAGCACCCCGGCAGGATAGACATGGACAAGGTGGAGGCCCAGCAGGCCCGGCGGGTGCTGGACCGGCTGGTGGGCTATCAGTTGAGCCCCCTTCTGTGGAAGAAGGTCCGCCGGGGATTGAGCGCGGGCCGCGTCCAATCGGTGGCCCTGCGCCTCGTCGTGGACAGGGAAAGAGAGATAGAGGCCTTCAAGCAGGAGGAGTACTGGTCCATCGTCGCCTCCCTGGCGGGACCGAAACCGCCCGCGTTCAACGCCCGCCTGCACACCCTGGAGGGCGCGGTCGTCATCAACCGCGACGCCCCGGAGGGCGAGCGGTTCCTCCTGACCAGCGCCGAGCAGGCCGAGAGAGCCGCCGGCGACCTCCGCCAGGCCGAGTACACCCTATCCGGGGTGGAGAAGAAGCTCCGGAGGCGCTCCCCTGCCGCGCCCTTCACAACCAGCACCCTTCAGCAGGAGGCCTCGCGCAAGCTGGGCTTCGCGGCCAAGAAGACCATGGTCCTGGCCCAGCAGCTTTACGAGGGCGTGGAGCTGGGGCCCGAAGGAGCGGTGGGCCTCATCACCTACATGAGGACCGATTCCGTTCGCGTGGCCGCCGAAGCGCAAGCCGGAGCGCGGAAATACATCCGGGAGAGGTTCGGCAAGGACTACCTGCCGCCCTCGCCGCCGGCCTACAAGAGCAAGGCCGGCGCCCAGGAGGCCCACGAGGCCGTCCGGCCCACCCTCATGACGAAGCCCCCGGAGGCGGTAAAACCCTACCTCTCCCGCGACCAGCAGAGGCTCTACACCCTCATCTGGAACAGGTTCATGGCCAGCCAGATGAAGCCCGCGGAGCTGGAGCAGACCACCTTCGAGATAGCCGCCCGTAACGGCGCGGCGGCCGTCTTCAGGGCAACGGGCAACGTGATGAAGTTCCCCGGGTTCATGGCCCTGTACTCCGAGGGCGCCGACCAAGCCCCGGGCGAGGAAGAGGAGGGCGCCATGCTCCCGCCCCTGGCCGAGGGAGACAGGCTCACCCTCAAGGAGCTCCTGCCCCGGCAGCACTTCACCCAGCCGCCGCCGCGCTACACCGAGGCCTCGCTGGTCAGGACCCTGGAGGAGAAGGGCATCGGCAGGCCCAGCACCTACGCCGCCATACTCTCCACCATCGCCGACCGCAAGTACGTCCACAGGGAGGACAAGCGGTTCGTGCCCACCGAGCTGGGCATGGTGGTCAACGACTACCTGGTGGAGAACTTCGCCGAGCTCCTGGATCTCGGCTTCACCGCCCGCATGGAGGACAAGCTCGACAAGATAGAGACCGGGGACTTCCGCTGGGTGGACGTGGTCAAGGACTTCTACGGCCCCTTCGAAAAGGACCTCGTCTCCGCCTCCCAGGTGCAGGGCAAGGTCAAGCCCAAGGACATCGAGACCAACGAAGTCTGCGAGAAGTGCGGCGCCCCCATGGTCATCCGCTGGGGCCGCCACGGCAGATTCCTGGCCTGCTCGGCCTACCCCGCCTGCAAGAACACCCGCCCCCTGGAAGGAGAGAAGCGGGAGGCCCCCGAGGAGAAGCCCACCGGAGAGGTCTGCCCCACCTGCGGAGCGCCCATGGTGCTCAAACGAGGGCGCTTCGGCCCTTTCATTGCCTGCTCGCGCTACCCCGAGTGCAAGACCACCAAGCCCCTCTCCACGGGGGTCAAATGCCCCGAAGACGGCGGCGACCTCATCGAGCGCCGCACCAAGAGGGGCAAGCCCTTCTGGAGCTGCTCGAACTACCCCCAGTGCAAGTTCGCCATCTGGCACAAGCCCATCCCGGAGAAATGCCCCGCTTGCGGAGCCCCCTTCATGGTCATCAAGAAAGAGCGCTCCGGCCGGGTGGTGAAAAGCTGCATCCGCAAGGAATGCGGCCACAAGGAAGAACTCAAGGAACCCGAAGCCGCCTAGGGCACCAGTGCCCATTTTAAACATCAATTGAGACGTGGTTGGGGCACCAGTGCCCCTTTCTTTAACCAGCGAAACGTCGTTGGTTCCGGAGCCGTCTCTTGAACAACACACGCGGTCCCACCGTCCCTTGAGCACCACGCTCCGATGTTAAGTCGTTCCGGGCCGCGCCCGGGGGGACCAGTCCCCTTTTCTTTAACCATCGAGACGTGGTTGGACCGTCCCTTGGGCACCACGCCCCGATGTTAAGTCGCTCCAGGCCGAGCCTGGCCGGGCCGTGCCCGGCCAGTCCCCTTTTTAAACTTCAATCGAGATGTAGTTGGTTCCGGAGCCGTCCCTTGGGCACGACATTTCGATGTCAGAACGCTCCAGGGCGCGCCCGGGTGCCTGGGATGGTGGAAAAATTTTATAATAAATGCATGGCTCCTTTTCTCATCGGCATCGGGGGCGCCCATTCGGGCGCGGGCAAGACCACGGCGGCCGAGGTCCTCCTCAGACACCTGAAGGGGTGGGGCGCCCTCAAATGCACGCCCACCCTCCTTTACACCGCCCTCACCGATGGCCGGAGCGCCCTGGCGCAGAAGGACAAGGACACCGCCCGGATGCTTGAGGCGGGGGCTCAGGAGGTCCTTTGGGTGCAGGCCACCGAGGAGGACATGGCCGAGACCCTCAGGATGTCCGTGGAGAGGCTTTCCCACCTGGAGGGCGTGGTGGTGGAGGGAAACAGCGCGATTGAGCTTTTAAAGCCCGATATCGTAATATACATGGCTGGTGAGCCGGGCAGAGGCAAAGAAAGTGCACGGGCCGTGCTCAGAGTGTCCGACATCGTCGTCCACGCCGGTGCGCCCCCCGAGGAGACGCCTTCCGGGTGCGCGCTCTTTCACCGCGACGACCGTGACGGCCTGCTGGCTCACATCGACGAGGTTTTCCATGAAAGAAGAACTGAAAGACATGCTTAGAGAGCGCGCCCGTGACGGCAGGCTCTCCTGCGCGGAGGCCATGGGCATCGCCAGGGAGCTGGGGGTCCCCCGCAAGGAGGTGGGCCAGGCCGCCAACGAGCTTTCCATAAAGATAACCGACTGCCAGCTGGGGTGCTTCTGATGAGTGTATATCCCTTCGAGCTGGCCCTGACCTTCTACTTCGCGGCCGCCCTGTTCGGCGTCATCGAGATCATCCGCGGCTCCCGCGCCACCTCCTGGCTGATGATGATATCGGCGGGCCTGGGGTTTGCAAACCACACGGTCAGCATCCTCTACCGGTACGCCGCCGCCGGGCATCTGCCCATCAGCAGCCCTCATGAGGCGGCGAGCTTCTTCGCCTGGTCCATCATGCTTCTTTTCTTCGTCCTCAGGATGCGCTACCGCATCGGGCTCATGGGCTCCTTCATCATGCCGGTGGTCTTTCTGCTGATGCTGGCCTCCTCGATGCTCTCGCGCGACATCAAGCCCCTGTCGCCCACGCTTCAGAGCTACTGGCTGTGGATACATACGTTCCTTGCCTTCACGGGCGACGCGGCCTTCGCGCTGGCCTTTGTCACGGGCATCATGTACCTGGTGCAGGAGCACTATCTGAAGTCCAAGCACATGGGGGGCCTGTTCGACCGGCTGCCGAGCATCCAGATGCTGGACTACCTGAACTACCGGCTCATCACCATCGGGTTTCCCCTGATGACGCTGGCCATCGTCACCGGGGCGCTCTGGGCCGACTCGGCCTGGGGCAGCTACTGGAGATGGGACCCGCGGGAGGTGTGGTCGCTCATCATCTGGTTCCTTTACGCCATCATCCTGCACGCCCGGCTGGTGGCCGGCTGGCGGGGCAGGCGCGCCTCGGTGCTCTCCATACTGGGCTTCCTGGTCATCGTGGGGGCGTTTTTCGGCATCAAGTTCTTCCATAAGGGGTTGCACATCTTCCCATGAGGCTTCTGGTCGTGGGCCTGAACCACAAGAGCGCCGCCGTGGAGGTGAGGGAGAAGCTCGCCTTCGACGGCCCGAAGCTCCAGGACGGGCTCACGGCCCTGTGCTCCCTGCCGGAGGTGCAGGAGGCCCTGGTGCTGTCCACCTGCAACCGGGTGGAGATGTACATAAGCACCCGGGAGCCCGAGCTGGCCGCCCGGTCCGTCGAGGCCTTCTGCGCGAGCTTCCACGGCATAGACCCCTCCCTGCTCGAGGGCGCCCTGTACGTGAAGACCGACCAGGAGGCCGTCCGCCACGCCTTCCGGGTGGCGGCCAGCCTGGACAGCATGGTGGTGGGGGAGCCCCAGATTCTGGGGCAGATGAAGGACGCCTTCGAGTTCGCCCTCTCCAGGAAGGCCACCGGGGTCTTCCTGAACAAGCTCATGAAGAAATCCATATCCGTGGCCAAGCGCATCCGCACCGAGACGGCCATTGCAGAGAACGCCGTCAGCATCAGCTTCGCCGCCGTGGAGCTGGCCAGAAAGATATTCCGTGACCTGAACGAACACGCCGTCATGCTCCTGGGCGCGGGGGAGATGGCCGAGCTTGCCGCCAAGCATCTCCAGAGCACCGGCATCAGGGAGCTCATCGTGGCCAACCGCACCTACGAGCGGGGGGTGGAGCTGGCCCGGGAAATGAACGGCAGGCCGGTACATTTCGAGAGCTTCCTCGACGAAATGCTCGGGACCGACATCGTCATCTGCTCCACCGGCGCTCCCACCTACGTGATTACCCGGCCCGACATGCACGCCCTCATGAAGGAGCGCAAGCAGAAGCCCGTCTTCGTCATCGACATCTCGGTCCCGCGCAACGTCGACCCCGGGATAAACGACCTGCCCAACGTCTACCTCTATGACGTGGACGACCTGCAAGGGGTCGTGGACACCAACGTCAAGGAGCGCGAGAAGGAGGCCCAAAAGGCCGAGGGCATCGTCGAGGAGGAGATAGAGACTTTCCGGCGCTGGCAGGCGTCGCTGGATTCCGTCCCCACCATCAAGGCCCTGAGGGAGCACGCCGAGGGGATAAAGAGGCAGGAGCTGGAGCGGGCCCTGAACAAGATGGGCGGCCTGGGCGAAAAGGAGAGAAAGGCCGTGGAGGCCCTGGCCTCGGCCATCGTCAACAAGCTCATCCATCCGCCCACCGCGGCCCTCAAGGAAGACGCCGAGGACAAGGACATCCTCATCGCCACCATCAAGCGCCTCTACACGCTCAACGACAAAGGCGGGGACTAGGGACCCGTCCCCGGGGACCAGTCCCCCTTTTAAATCATCCGGGAGGCTGTACGACATGGGTACTTCAATGAGAAGCGAGGTCCGAGAGTGAAAGACAAGGTCGTTATCGCCACGCGGGGGAGCAAGCTCGCCCTCTGGCAGGCCGAGTGGGTTCGCTCGCTCATTGCCGGCGCAAACCCGTCCCTGGCCGTGGAGCTCCTGAAGATAAAGACCACCGGGGACAAGATACTGGACGTCCCCCTGGCCAAGGTGGGCGGCAAGGGCCTCTTCGTCAAGGAGATAGAGGAGGCCCTGCTCAGGGGCGAGGCGGACCTTGCCGTGCACAGCATGAAGGACGTGCCCACCTACCTGCCCGAGGGCCTTCACCTGGGGGCCATCCTTCATAGGGAGGACCCGCGCGACGCCCTGATAAGCACCAAGGGGACCTTCAAGGAGCTTCCCCGGGGGGCCACCGTGGGGACGTCGAGCCTCCGGCGCTCCTCGCAGCTTGCCAACGCCCGCGGGGACCTCGAAATCGTCTCCCTCCGGGGCAACCTGGACACCAGGCTCCGGAAACTGGAGGAGGGGCAGTTCGACGCCATCGTGCTGGCCGCCGCCGGGGTGAAGCGCCTGGGGTTCGAGGACCGCATCACCGAGGTCCTGGAGCCCTCGGTCTCGCTGCCGGCCATAGCCCAGGGGGCCGTGGGCATAGAGTGCCGGAAGGACGATGCCTTCGTAAACGGGCTTATCGCCCCGCTGGCCCACGAGGAGACCACTGTCTGCGTGACGGCGGAGCGCGCGGCCCTCATCAGACTGGAAGGGGGCTGCCAGGTGCCCATCGCCGCCCATGCATACCTGGCAGACGGGAGGCTCGTCATGGACGGGCTGGTGGGCAGCGTCTCGGGCGACACCATCATCCGGGCGCACCGGGAGGGAGCGGCCGCGGAGGCCGCCGCCCTGGGGACCGCCCTTGCCGAGGAGCTTCTGGGGATGGGGGCGAACCGCATACTGGCCGAGATCTACGGAAAGGAGCCGCCGCTGAACGGCGAGCTGTCAAGCTAGAGGGTGTTCCGCTTTCTCATCCTGAGCATCGTAACCGGTGTTGCGGGCGCCCTCATTGCCGAACGCAAGGGCAGAAACACCGCCCTATGGGGTGCGCTGTGCTTTCTCTTCCCCATTCTGGTCCTTCTGGTCCTGGTGCTTCCGTCCACCGTCTCCAGGGGCAGGACGAAGAAATGCCCCTATTGTGCCGAAATCATCAAGGAGGAGGCCCAGGTCTGCAAGCACTGCGGGCGGGAGCTTCCCATCGAGATGGTGGAGTGCCCCGGTTGCGGAAAGTACGTGCCCCGCGGGGAGAACTGCCCGGAGTGCGGCCATTCCCTTCCCCGGTAAGGAAGCGGAAAACTTGACAGAATTTTCCGCAACCACCTATACTTTTTTCATGCCTTGGGAAACGAAGGAACTTTACGAGCGCGCCAGCGACCTCTTCGAGAAGAACAACTACATCGAAGCCGAAGGCATCCTCAAGGAGGTCGCCCGGCAGAAACCCCGGTATGCCGACGTCCTGAACAAGCTCGGCGTCATCGCGCACCTGGACGGCCGGCTCGAGGAGGCGTGCGAGTACTTCGAGCGGGCCCTCAACGTCAACCCCGGCTATACGGAGGCCGCCCTGAACCTCACCATCACCCTCAACGAGATGGGGGCCACCGACCGGGCCTACGAGGTCTTCATGACCCTGGTGAAGGACGCCCCCCGGCAGAACGGCTACAGGGACTGCTACGCCGCCGGGAAGCTGGCCAACGAGCATTACAGGCTGGGCAACATCTACTACTCCATGGGCTCCTTCGACGAGGCCATAGAGGAGTACCGGAAGGCCCTCGCCCGGCGGCCCGGCCTGACCGACATCCACACCCGCCTGGGGATGGCCCTCAGGGAGAAGGGCCTCTTTGACGACGCCATCACCGAGCTGACCAAGGCCAAGCAGGCAAACCCCGTCTACGGGCAGGCCCGGGTGCAGCTTGGCCTGACGTACTATCTGAAGGGCCACATGGGCCTGGCCTTCGCGGAGTGGGAGCAGGCGGCGGGGCAGGACCCGGAGCTCAAGGAAGCAAGGACCTTCCTGCACATCCTCCGGCGGGGGGGCTGACCCAGGGAGTGTCCGTCCTCGAAATCAACGGCCTGAACATTTCCTTCCACTCCGCCCAGGGCGTGGTCGAGGTCGTCAAGGACCTGTCGCTTTCCCTGAAAAAGGGGACCGTCTTCGGCCTTGCGGGGGAGAGCGGCTGCGGCAAGAGCCTTACGGCCCTGGCCGTCATGGGCATCCTGCCCCCGGGGATGCAGGCCACCGGGGAGGTCGCCTACGGCGGGAGAAACCTCCTCGGCCTCAAGGACGCCGAGCTCCGGCGCATTCGCGGGTGCGAGATATCCATGATATTCCAGGAGCCCATGACCTCCCTGAACCCGGTGCTCCGGGTGGGCTACCAGATAGAGGAGGTCATCAGGACACACCTGAAAGTGGGCCGCAAGGAGGCCGAGAAGATAGCCCGGGGCATCCTCCGCGCGGTGCACATCCCCTCCCCGGAAGTCCGTATGCGGGAGTATCCCCACCAGATGTCCGGCGGGATGAGGCAGCGGGTCATGATGGCCATGGCCATCGCATGCAGCCCCGCCGTGCTCATCGCGGACGAGCCCACCACGGCCCTGGACGTCACCATCCAGGCCCAGCTGCTCCGGATGCTCAGGGAGCTGGTCGACGAAAAGCATATGGCCCTTCTGCTCATCACGCACGACCTGGGCATCATCGCCGAGAACGCCGAAACGGTGGCCGTCATGTACGCCGGGCGCCTGGTGGAGACCGCACCGTCGGCGATGCTCTTCGAGAGACCGGCCCATCCCTACACGGTGGGTCTTCTCCGCTCCCTGCCCAGCGCCCGGGGCGTGGAGCTCCGGCCCATCCCGGGAACGGTGCCCCGGCCGGGACACCTTCCTCCCGGCTGCACGTTCTCCGACCGGTGTCCCTGCGTGGTTGACGCCTGCCACGACCGGGAGCCCGAGCTCCTGGAGGTACGCCCGGAGCAGCGGGCCCGGTGCATACGCTCCGAGGAGATACTCCGCGGAGATGCCCGAGTGCACGTGCCGATGCAGGAATTGAGATGAAAAGCAAGTTGTTGCAAGGTTTCAATGTGAAGATGAAAACTGACTGGTCAGTGCCATGAGTGAGACGGGGACCGGGGAAGCCCTTGAGAGAAGGCCCGCCGGGGCAGGCACGGCTGTGCCCCTCCTTGAGGTGCGCGGCCTGGCCAAGCATTTCCCTTTCAGGCGGGGAGCCTTCGCCCGCCGGGAGCACCTGAGGGCCGTGGACGGGGTGAGCTTCACCCTGGGGCGCGACAGGGTCTTCTCCCTGGTGGGGGAGAGCGGCTGCGGGAAGTCCACCGTGGCGAGGCTGGTGCTCAGGCTTCTGGAGCCCACCGGGGGAGAGGTGCTCTTCAAGGGCAGGAACATCTCCGCCCTCCACGGGGAGGAGCTCAAGAGGTTCCGCCGGGGGGCGCAGATAATCTTTCAGGACCCCTTTGCGTCCCTGAACCCCCGCAGGACGGTCTTTGACACCGTGGCCGAGCCGATGCGCATCCATGCCCTGGCACCCCCGGAGGAGCTGCGCGACAGGGTGACCGCGCTCCTTGAGAAGGTGGGTCTGCAGGACGTCATGGACCGCTATCCCCACGAGTTCAGCGGCGGGCAGCGGCAAAGGATATGCATCGCCCGGGCCCTGGCCGTCTCACCCGAGCTCATCGTGGCCGACGAGCCCCTCTCGGCCCTGGACGTCTCCATCCAGGCCCAGATCATGAACCTCCTGATGGACCTCCGGCGGGAGTCCGGCATATCCTACCTGTTCATAAGCCACGACCTGCACGTGGTGGAGTACCTGAGCGACGAGGTGGCCGTGATGTACCTGGGCAAGATAGTGGAGCAGGCCCCCGCGGATGAGCTCTTCCGGGAGCCCCGCCACCCTTATACCGTGGTGCTTCTGAGCTCGGCCCCGTCGCTAAAGCCGACCGGGCGCGAGAAGGTCATCCTCACCGGCGAGGTCCCCAGCCCGCTGAACGTGCCGCCGGGCTGCCCCTTTCACCCCCGGTGCCCCAGGCGGTTCGAGCCCTGCGACAGGGTCGTGCCCCGGCTGGCCGCGGAGAGCGGACGGCCCGTTGCCTGCCACCTGTGGAACACACCGAGACTGGAAACTGGAGACTAGAGAGGAAACTAGTCCGGCCCCACCCTCGCTCTCTCTCCCCTCAAAAGGAAAAGAACGTTTATGACGCACCAAGCCCCCGGTAGATAAAAAAGACTTTTCCTTACCAGGAGGGTACGTAAAGGGGATGCCAAATCCCCATACATGTTTTTGGGGGGATACACAAGGGGGACGCAAGTCCCCCTTGTGAGCGGCGCGAGTCCCCCTTACGAGCGCTATCGAATGCCCACCTCGCCCAGCCCCTTGAGCGAGACGTTCACAAGGACCGTGAAGTCGTCCGGGGGGCGGCGCACATAGGCCACCCTGGCCCCCCAGCACTGGCTCAGGTAGCCCAGGGAAGCCCATATCTCTTCGAACCCCCCTTCCTCCTTGTCGTCGTACCGCAGCCCGGCGGCCACATCCAGCGCCCGGGTAAGGGGCCGGCTCATCCGAAGCGTGTAGGTGGAGACGTCGGCCCGGGCATCGAAGCTCTGCCCGGCCGTAAGCCTCAGGAGGCGGTAAGAGAAGGAAAGCGCGGAGTTCACCGCGGCCACCCGCCCTTCCTCCTGGTCGTACGTGCCCGAGACCGCGGCATAAAAGGGCCGCCGGAGGACGACCTCCAGGAGCAGGGGAAGAAAGTGAGCGTTCCCGTCGCCAAAGTCGTAGCCCTGCTCAACCCGGGCCGTCAGGTACTCCCCGCCCTCTCCGTAAAGGCGGTTCAGGAGCGTGAGGGCCACGACCGACTCGTCCCGGACCTGTTCCCTCAGGTCGAAAAATGGGGCGGTGTCCCCTTCGGTAAGCACATACCGGTAGGTCAGGGCGGGCTCCAGGGAATGCCGGTATCCGCCCACCGGCCGGATGAACGCGCCCTCCAGGGCGGCCTGGTAGGTGAAGACCTCGCTGTGCAGCGAGTCCTCTCCGGGGGCTCGGGCCAGGTCGTACAGGGTTTCCCGGACCTCCACGCTCTGCGTAAGGGCGGGCACACGCCCAAGCGTATGAAGGGTCCTCAGGCGGAGGTCGTACCGCTGTCCGCGCGCCCCCAGGTCCCGGTCGAAACGCACCCCGTCGGCATCCCCCATGAACAGGAGAGGGCCCACCCGCGTGGGCGTGAGGAAGGCGCCCGCCTCCGGGAGGCTCTGCACCACCGTGTCGTCATCCACGCCCTCCTTGAGGTCCTGCCGGAAGCGGCCCAGGAGGAAGAGGCGGGCCGGGCCCGCCCAGGCCCAGAGCCTGGCGGTGGATTCCGTAAAGCGCGTGGCGCTTTGCTCCAGGTAGGGCTCGTAGATGCGGAGGTACTGGTCGTGGCTTATCACCCGGAGGTCCAGGATGCCTCCGGCGTTTCGGCTCCTCTGCCGGTGGAAGGCCTGCCACTCGGAGAAGACCTCGTCCCGCTCGCTGTCGTCCAGGGCGCGCACATAGAGCCTGCCTTCCGTCTTGGGACCCTCCACGTAGCGGTACTCCACCGAACCGCCCAGGGCCCGGCGGCTGTAGTAGTCGACGGTGAAGGTGGCGTCCCGGTTATCGGCCATGGCCCAGAAGAAGGGCTGGCTATAGAAAAACCCGGTGAGGTCCCGGTAGCCCGCCGTGGGCATGAGCAGGCCGGTCCTTCGCTCCCTGATGATGGGGACGTTGAGGTAGGGGGTGTAAAGGACGGGGACGCCCTTTATGCGGAAGGTGGCGTGGGTGGCCTTGAGCCACTCCCCCAGGAGGATGTTCACCTTCCTGCCCCGCAGGCACCAGTCGGGGGAGCCTTCCCCCCCTGCGGCCCCGTCCCCCTCACAGGTGGTGGCCGATGCCCGGCGGAGGGTGTAGCGGTCGGGGGCGACGCGCCGCACCTCCTCGCCCTTGACGTGGAAGCCCTCTTCCTTGATGTAGATGCTGGCATCGTGGAGGGTGCCGGTGCGGGTGACGAGGTTCAGTTCCGCCCGCCGGGCCTGGATGCTTACCTGGGGGTCCTCGTAGGTGACCCCGCCGGTGGCCTCCACGTCCCCGGTGAGGCGGTTATAGAGGGCGCGCTCCGTCCTGATGACCGCTCCTTCCCTCTTAAGCACCACCGAGCCCTCGAAGAGATAGGCCTCACCCATCCCGGTCATGGAGTCGGCGGTGATTTGCACCTTCGCCCCCCGGGCGGGGGCTGTCAGAAGGAGAAGAAACCCGGCCAGCAGAATGAAAATCTTTCTCAGACCGGCTTGTGCCATTCCCTCAGGCGTGAGAGTGTGCCCCGCGTCCCCAGGGTCTCCATGGCCTCGCCGATGGTGTAGAAGGAGCCGGTGACGAGCACCGGGTCCCCACCCTGCCGGGCGGCCTGGAGGGCCTCTCCTACGGAGGGCGCCGCCTCGGAGGCAAAGCCCAGGGAGGCCGCCGCTTCCCGAAGCGCCCGGGGCTCGGCCGACCGCCCGAAGGCGGGGGCGGCGAAGATGACCCTGCTTGCCAGGGGCAAAAGGGGCCCCAGTATCCCCTTTATGTCCTTGTCGGCCATGACCCCCGCAAGCAGGGTGAGGCGCTCGCCGGCACGGAGAAAGCCCTCCCTCAGCGCCTCTGCCAGGGCGCGCGCGGCATCGGGGTTGTGGGCCCCGTCGATAAGCACCGGGGGGTCTTCGCCCACGACCTGAAGCCGCCCGGGCCACCTCAGGGAGGCCAGGGCCGCCCTTATCAGGCCGGCAAGCTCCCCTTTCTCGGGGGCCAGGAGCTCGAAGGCCCGGATGGCCAGCGAGGCGTTCAGGGCCTGGTAGTCCCCGGCCAGGGGGAGAAAGACGTCGGCCACCCGGCGAGAATCGCTCCGGTACTCGAAGGCAAGCCCGCCTGTGGTCCGCGCCTTTATGCCAGCCTGGAAATCCTTTCCCGCAACATGGAGAGGGGCTTCCCTCGAGAGAGCCGCCTCCCGGATGACGGCCATCTCCGCCGTGCCGTGCGGTGCCGTGACCACGGGCACCCCGGGCTTGATGATGCCCGCCTTCTCCCGGGCGATGTCCTCGGGCCTTTCCCCCAGAAACTCCCGGTGATCCATCCCCAGGGTGGTGATGATGGTAAGAGCGGGCGCAAGGACGTTGGTGGCATCCAGCCTGCCCCCGAGCCCCGTCTCCACCACGGCCCAGTCCACCCCGGCCCGGGCGAAGTGGAGAAAACCCATCACCGTGACCACCTCGAAGAAGGTCGGCGTAAGCCCCCCCGACCGCCCCCGGACCTCCCGGGCCAGGGAGACCACCTCGGCCTCGGTTATCTCCACGCCGTCCACCGTCATTCGCTCGGTGAAACTCACCAGGTGGGGCGAGGTGAAAAGCCCCACCCGGGCGCCGCCTTGCTTGAGCATGGCCGCCAGGCAGGCGGCAGTGGAGCCCTTGCCGTTGGTCCCGGCGATGTGGACCGAGCGGAACCGCCTCTGGGGGTTGCCGAAGCGGGCCAGAAGCTCGGTGGTGTTGTGCAGGCCGAGCTTGGTCCCGTGCCGCCCCAGGGCATAGAGGTACTGGATGGTGTCGGTGTAGCCCATACAGGAGAGATTTTACATCATGCCATGTCCCCCTGTCATAAGCGCGCCGAGGAGGGGGCTTGGGAGGCTACCGGGCGACGGCCTCTTTGGCGGGGGGCGGGGCGAGGTGGCCGATAAGGATGGCCAGGGTCTTTTTCATGTCCCTGCGCTGCACGATGGCGTCGATGAGCCCGTGGGACAGGAGGAACTCCGCCCGCTGGAAGTCCTGGGGAAGCTGCTGCTTGATGGTCTGCTCGATGACCCGGGGACCGG
Source organism: Nitrospirota bacterium (assembly GCA_037386965.1). Taxonomy (NCBI): domain Bacteria; kingdom Pseudomonadati; phylum Nitrospirota; species Nitrospirota bacterium. The sequence goes on along the minus strand of JARRLN010000008.1, from coordinate 9,498 downwards.
CAAACCCGATGAGGCTCCGGGGCTCGGCCAGGATGACGTCGCCGAGCATGGCGAAGCTGGCCGTCACGCCGCCGAAGGTGGGGTCCGCGATGACCGAGATGTAAGGGACCCCGGCGTCCTTGAGCCTGCCGATGGCCGCCGAGACCTTGGACATCTGCATGAGGGAGAGGATGCCCTCCTGCATCCGGGCCCCGCCGGAGGAGGAGACGGCCACCAGGGGCGTCCTCTCTGAAAGGGCCAGCTCCGCGGCCCGCACGAGCTTCTCGCCCACCGCCGAGCCCATGCTGCCGCCCATGAAGGAGAAGTCCATGACGACCAGCACCACCGGGTTGCCCTTGATGCGGGCCTTCCCCGAGATGACCGCCTCCCTCAGGCCGCTTCTGGCCTGGCTCTCGGTTACGCGCTCGGGGTAGGGCTTCTGGTCCTTGAACTGAAGCGGGTCCGCGGAAGTCACCCCCCGGTCCAGCTCCTCGAAGCTCCCGTCATCGGCCAGGTACTTCAAACGCAGCCCGGCGTTTATGCGGAAGTGGTACCGGCACTTGGGGCAGACCTGGAAGTTCCGGTCTATCTCCTTCCGGTAGATGATCTCCTTGCACCCGTCGCACTTGACCCAGAGGCCCTCGGGTATCTTGACCTGCTTCTTCGGCCCCCCCTGCTTCGTCTTCTTGAACCAGGCCGACATATCCCCTATACCTCGAACACCTCCCCGTCCCTCAGGACGTGGAGGTTCTTCATGCGGAGAAAGCGAAGCTCCCGTGCGACGGCGTCATGGTACTGGGGCTTGACGTGCGAGATGAGAATCTGCTCCGGAACCCGATGCATTTTCCTGATTTCCTCCCCCAGAAGAGCGGGCGTGAGGTGCCCCGCCCGAAGGGCCAGCTTCCGCATCCTGTTGGGAAGCGAACACTCTATGATAGCACAGTGGATGCCCCGGGCGGTCTCCTTCCAGAGCGTCTCCGTGGGGCCGGTATCCCCGGTGTAAAGAAGCCGTCTGCCCCGCCTGTCCTCAAGCACGTAGCCCGCGGCAGGCACCGCGTGGTCCACCCGGTGGGCCCACACCCGATAACCCCCCACCTCGAAGGGACGGCCCGCACGCACGGCATCCAGGGAGAAGACAGGATGGGCTGGTTTTTCCGTGAGGTCGGGCCAGACCCTGTCGTTCAGAATGTTGGTCGCGAGCGCCCGGAGCACGGGCGGGAGCGCCCGCACGGAGACCGCGCACGTCCTGCCCCGGAGGGCCAGGTTGTCCCCGAAGAAGGCCAGCGCCCTCAGGTGGTCCAGGTGCGGGTGGGTCAGGAGGACGGCGCGTATCTTCCGCTGCTCCTTTTCCGTGAGAACGCCCCCTATGGTCCCTGCGTCAAGCAGGACGGTGCCGTCCACGAGGAACGCCGGCAGATGCCTGCCGGGCATGTCGCTGCCTGAAGCTCCCAGAACGCGAACCTCCACGCCGTCGCCTTCCTTTCCCTCAGATGGCCTCTCTGAGGGAGGTGAGGAACTCTTCGAGGCCGGAGTCGGGAACACCAGTGTCCGGGGCGACGGTGCCCTGGGCACTGGTGCCCTGGGCACTGGTGTCCTGGGCGATGCGCTTGACGATGGCGCTTCCCACGATGACCCCGTCGGCCATGGCGGCCACCTGGCGGGCCTCCTCGGGGGTGGAGACCCCGAAGCCCAGGGCCACGGGTTTGCCCGACATCTCCCTGAGGGCCCGGATGCTCTCCCCGGCCTCCCCGGCCAGGGCGAGCCTGGCCCCCGTGATGCCGGTTATGGATACGTAGTACAGAAACCCGGAGGAGGCCCGGGCTATCTTCTTCCTTCTCTCCTCCGTGGAGGTGGGCGCCACCAGAAATATGGTGTCCACGCCGTGGGCCCTGGCCAGTTTCCGGTACTCCCCGGCCTCCTCCGGCGGAAGGTCCGGCACGATGACCCCGTCCACGCCGGCCTCCGAGGCGTCGCGCATGAAGGCCTCCAGGCCGTAGCGGAAGACCGGGTTGAAGTACGTCATCAGGACCAGGGGAATCTGCGTCTTCCGGCGGATGTCGGAGACGAAGCGGATGACCTTCCGAAGCGAGACGCCCCCCTTCAGGGCCCGCTCCGCCGCCCGCTGGATGACCGGCCCGTCGGCCAGGGGGTCGGAGAAGGGAACGCCCAGCTCCACGATGTCGGCCCCGTGCCTCTCCAGAAGACCGATGAGCTCCCCGGTGCGCTCAAGCGAGGGGTCCCCCGCCATGATGTAGGGGATGAAGGCCTTTCGGCCCTTCCGCTTGAGCTTTTTGAATGTCTTTCCGATGCGCGTCATGCTGACCAGTTGCTCTTCACTTTGGCTGAGTCATTTGGTTTCCCGTGCCGGGCTTCGGGCGCTCAGACCTCCGCCCCCCGCAGCCGGGCCACGTGCTCCACGTCCTTGTCGCCCCTGCCCGAGAGGTTCACCACCATGATGGCGTTCGGCATCGCGGGGGCGAGCTTCGCGGCCTCGGCCAGGGCGTGGGCGCTCTCCAGGGCGGGTATGATGCCCTCGGTGCGGGATAGGAGGTCGAAGGCGCTCAGGGCCTCCTCGTCCGTGGCGTAGGTGTAGCGCACCCGGCCCACTTCCCTGAGATGGGCGTGCTCCGGCCCCACGGAAGCGTAGTCCAGCCCCGCCGAGACCGAATGGGTGGTAAGGACGTTTCCCACCTCGTCCTGAAGGAGATAGCTCTTACAGCCCTGAAAAACACCCACGTCCCCGCCGGCAAAACGGGCGGCATGCCTGCCGGAGGCGATGCCCTGCCCTCCGGCCTCCACGCCCACCATCCGGACGTCGTCCTTGAGGAACTCGTGGAAAAGGCCCATGGCGTTGCTTCCCCCGCCCACGCAGGCCACCAGCACGTCGGGCAGCCTTCCTTCGGCCCTCAATATCTGCTTGCGCGCCTCACGGCCTATGACCGATTGAAAGTCCTTCACCATGGAGGGGAAGGGATGGGGGCCGAAGACGGTCCCCAGGACGTAGTGGGTGGTGCGGACGTTGGTCGTCCAGTCGCGCAGGGCCTCGTTGATGGCGTCCTTGAGGGTGCGGGAGCCCAGGCTCACCTCCCTCACCGTGGCCCCGAGAAGGCGCATCCGGTAGACGTTCAGGGCCTGCCGGCGCATGTCCTCGCTGCCCATGTAGACCTCGCAGGCCAGGCCCGCCAGGGCGGCACCCGTGGCGGTGGCCACGCCGTGCTGCCCCGCCCCGGTCTCGGCGATGAGGCGCTCCTTGCCCATCCTGCGGGCCAGAAGGGCCTGTCCCACGGCGTTGTTTATCTTGTGGGCGCCGGTGTGGGCCAGGTCCTCGCGTTTGAGGTAGATGCGCGCTCCCCCGAGCTTCGCGGTCAGGCGGGAGGCGAAGTAAAGGGGGGTGGGCCGACCCACATAGGTGCGCCGAAGCTCATCGAGCTCCCGCCGGAAGGAAGCATCCCTCCTCAAGCGCGACCAGGCGCCCTCCAGCTCCTCCAGGGCGGGCATGAGGGTCTCCGGCGCGTACCGGCCGCCGAAGGCCCCGAAGTATCCCTTCAAAAGCGCATCTCCCGGCCGCAGTTGCAGTTGCGCCCGTGGGTGCAGCCCTCCTGGGAGTCAAGCGCCAGCGAGGCCGGGATGAACTCCCCGCAGCGGCACTCCCATCCCTCCGCGGTGCGCTGCTCTTCGTCCAGCTCCCGTCCGCAGATGGGGCAGTGCAGGATGCTCTCCCGGGGGGCGTTTTTCCGCTCGTCGTTTTCCATATCCAATTATTATATCAGACTATTATCGGGTCCCGGGCGCGTCCCGTCACAATTCCGTTGACAACGCCCCTGCTTCTTAATACAATGCTAATCTAGTGACATTCAAACCCCGAGGTGTGCATATGTCCGCTGAAGCAAAACGTCCCCGTTCCGCCAGAAGGGCAAAGAAGGAAACGCCGAAGACGACCAGGGACCCCATGAAGGCCACGGCCCCAGCCCCCGAGACGGCTTCGAAAGCCCCGGAAACTGCTGCCAAAGCCCCCGGGACACCTCCCAAGGCCCCCGAGACGACTCCGGGAGCCCCTGAAGCCGCTCCCAAAGCCCCCCCGGCAGCGGCCGCCAAGGCAAAGAAGGCGGCCCCGAAGGAAGCCCGGGCCAAAGGGCCTTCCCGCGAGGCCCCGGCATCGCCCCACGTGTGCAAGTCCACGGACTACGCGGCCAAGAAGAAGTACCTGAAGAGCAAGCCGGAGTGTCAGGTGACCTTCGTCCTGCCCAAGGATGCCGCCCCCAAGGCCCGTAAAGTGGTCCTCGTGGGAGACTTCAACGACTGGGACATGAAAGGCATTCCCCTGAAGGCCAGCAAGGACTCTTTCAAGGTGACCGTCAAGCTGCCGTCCAACGGCGCCTACCGCTACCGTTACCTCATCGACGGCTCCCGGTGGGAGAACGACTGGTGCGCCGACCGCTACGAGCCGAACCAGTTCGGCTCGGACGACTCCGTCGTCGTCACCTGAGGCGGCCAGCCGGCGCCTGGAGACGGGAGGGACACCGTTCCCTGTGTGTCGGGACGGCACGCCACGGGAGAAGGCACCTTTTCACCCTCATCCCGTAGAATATCCGGGTGGGGCATCTCGTTCGGGGCACGAAAGACTTCTTTTCCCGGCACAGGAAGTACATGCCCGTGGTTTTCTTCCTGGCCGGATTCCTGTGGGACAGTCTTACCCTCACCCGGATAGACAACCTTGTCGATAACCTCGTCCTCCTTGCATACCTGCTTTTGCTGGGCGGGCTCATCGTCATCACAAACCTTACCTCCGGAGGGCGGCTGAACCGTCCCCTTCTGGAGCGCCACAGGCGGTGGTATCCCCTGGGCATCCAGTTCTTTCTGGGCGGGCTCCTGAGCAGCTACGTGGTCTTTTACTTTCAGAGCGCCTCCATGGGACGGACCTCCCTGTTTCTCATCATCCTGGTCCTGCTTCTCGTCGCCAACGAGTTTCTGGAGAATAGGCTTGAGAACCTGCCCCTTCAGATGTCGCTGTACTTCCTGGCCACGAGCAGCTTCCTCGTCTTCTTCATCCCCGTGGTCTTCAAGGCAATGAACCATGGGACCTTTGTTCTGAGCACCCTCTTCGGCCTTCTCGTCACGGGCGCGCTCATGCGCTCCTTCGTCAGAAGGGGCGTCTTCAAGGGACGAGGTGAGTTCGCCTTCACGGGGGCCCTGGTAGGAGGGCTCTTCGTTATGCTGAACGTCTTTTATGTGATGAACTGGATACCTCCGGTGCCCCTCTCCCTCAAGGACATGGGCGTTTATCACAGTGTAGAGCGGATGGACGGCCGTTATCGCCTGACGTATCAGAAGCCCCCCTGGTACAGGTTCTGGGCGAGAGACGACGAGCCCTTCGTCTATGCCCCGGGCGACAGAGTGTATTGCTTTACCGCCGTCTTCGCCCCTGTGGGATTGACCAAGGACATCTATCACCTGTGGCAGACCTACAGCCCGAGGAAGAAACAATGGGTGACCACCGACCGGCTGCCCTTTGAGATCTCGGGCGGAAGGGGGAAGGGTTACAGGGGCTATACCTTCAAGCAGTACGCCGCCCCAGGCAGGTGGAGGGTGGAGGTCCGGACCGGGGGCGGCCTGCTCGTGGGCTACGTGGTCTTCGACGTCATAGCCGCCGGCGATGCAAAGAGGTCGTGGACGACTGCGGTCAAATGACGTGGGCTGCTGGTAGCTGGCTAGTGGCAGCCGGCTACTGGTAGCCCAGCTACTGGTAGGCGGACTTGTCGCCGATGTCGTAGGCCAGGGGCATGAAGAGCTTCCGGGCGAGGAAGTACAGGTACATGCCGGTGATGACGAACAGCCCGTAGGACGCGCCCCTCGTGCCCACCTGCCCGGTGGACAGCACCAGGAGGAAAAGGGGCATGACGATTGCCAGGAGATATCCCTCCGGGAGCTGAAAGCAGAAGGCCTCCTTGGCCGTGGCAAACCCCAGGCAGAAAGAGACGGGCAGGAGGAGAAGCAGGCCCTGGGGATGGGCGGCGATGTACAGAGCGGGGTCGCCCCCGCCCAGAGCAAGCAGAAGGCCCAGGGCGGCCAGGGCCGCGGCGTAGCAGGCCATCAGCAGGCGCTTGAGCTTGCCGATGTAAAGATGAATGAAGAAAACGCTCAGGGCGGCGGAGCCGTAAACCCCGTAAAGGAGCAGGTTATAGGGGACCTGTTCTCCGAGGTTCATGAGGAAGGCCGCCGCGGCGATGATGAGGGCCGCCAGGACGATGCCCGCCCGGTAGAGCACTACGGTCAGCCTGTCCCCCGGGGTAAGGGGCTGATAAATGACCCGCTCTCCCATGACCCTATGTTACCAGAACCTATCCCAAAATTGATTTCGAAGCGAAAGAGAGAAGAAATGGCGGCAGACAAGGAGGGAAGGGGAAATCGCCCAGAGGCGCAGCAGCGCTGCGTTGAGGACGATTTCCCCTTCAGGACGCCGTATGACGCCATTTGGGCCTCTTGCAGCCGGAAGCGATTTTGAGATAGGTTCCAGAGCCGGAGAGGAGCGTGCACGATGGTGGCGGCGGGGCAAAGGTGATAGACTTTCTTCATGGACGGCAACAAGGAAGCGGGGCACCGCGCCCTGGTGCTCGGGGCCACGGGGTTTCTCGGCAGAAGGCTTCTCCCGGAGCTTCTCTCCCGGGGCATACCCGTGCGGGCCATGGTGCGGCAGCCGGGGAAAATCGAGCCGGGCTTGCGCGAGCGCATGGAAGTCGTCCAGGGGGACGCCCTGGATGAAGAGGACCTTGCCCGGGCCCTCACGGGCATGACCGCGGCGTTCTATCTCATCCACTCCATGGGCGGACGGAGCATCGCCCGCAACAGGGTCTATGCCGAGACGGACCGGCGCATCGCGGAGACCTTCATGCGGGCGGCCCGGCGGACGGGCCTCGGGCGCGTCATCTACGTGGGGGCGCTGGGGGAGACCGGCCCGGGGCTTTCCGAGCACCTGAGGAGCCGCGCCGAGGTGGCCCGGATACTCTCCTCCGGGGGCCCCCGGGCGACGGTCCTCCGGGCGGCCATCGTCATCGGGGCGGGGGGCGCCTCCTTCGAAATGCTCCGCTACCTGACGGAGCGGCTCCCCGTGATGGTCTGCCCCAAGTGGATAGACACCCGCATCCAGCCCATCGCCGTGAGGGACGTGCTTGAGTACATGATAGGCTGCCTCCTCGCCCCCGAGACCGCCGGAGAGAGCTTTGACGTCTGCGGCCCCGAGGTGCTCACCTACCGGGAGATGATACAGCAGTACGCCGCGGCCCGCGGCCTGGCCAGGAGAGTCATCTTCCGGGTGCCCCTCCTTACGCCCCTCCTTTCGGCCTACTGGGTGGACCTCGTCACCCCCGTTGCCTCGGGCATCGCCCATCCCCTCATCGAGGGCCTCAAAAGCGAGGTCGTCTGCCGGGACAGCCGCATCGATAAATACGTGCCCGTAAAGAAGACCCCTTTCCACGAGGCGGTGCGCATCGCTTTCTCTGAGGAGACCTCGGGCCCCGGGGTGACGGGCTTTTAGAGGCATGGTCATCGAGGAGTCAATGGCAATCCACGCCTCGCGCGAGCGCGTCTGGGAGGCCCTCATCGACCTTTCCTGCTGGAACGAGTGGAGCACCACCGTCACGGACGTCGAGGCGGAGGGCTCCCCCCGGATGAAAAAGGGAAAGCGCTTCGCCTACTGCATCCGGCCCTTCGTCTTCCCCATAAACGTGAGGCCCCGGGTGGAGGAGGTGGTCCCCGGCCGGAGGGTCGCCTGGTCGGCGCGCGTTTACGGCGTGTATGCTCTTCATGAGTTCTTCTTCGACGAGGTGCCCGGGGGCGTGGTGCTCACCAGCCGGGAGACCCTGAGGGGCGGGCCGGTCCGCATGCTCCTGGGAGCGCTGGGGGAGGAGCGGCTGCGCCACCTCGTGAAGGCGATGCTCAAGGAGCTGAAACAGTGGGCGGAGGCGGGACGGTGAGCGCGGAAGGAGCCCCTCGCGTGGGGGTCTGCACCTGCCTCCTCGGCGAGAAGGTGCGCTTTGACGGCGGGGACAGGCTGGACCGCTACGTCACGGGCACCCTAGCGCAGCACGTGGCCTGGGTGCCCGTCTGTCCCGAGACCGAATCGGGTCTTTCGGTCCCGCGGGAGCCCATGCGCCAGGTGGGCGACCCCGACGCTCCCCTTCTCCTGGGATGGGAAACGGACACGGATTTTACGGAAAGGCTCTCCGCCTGGTCGGCAGGGAAGGTCGCGGAGCTGGAGGGGACAGGCCTGTCGGGCTTCGTCCTCAAGACCCGCTCGCCGAGCTGCGGCCTTCGAGGGGTGAAGGTCTATCCCCCCGGAGGCGGAGTGCCCGGCACGCGGGGGGTGGGCATCTTCGCTCGCGCCCTCATGGACGGGCTCGGCAGCCTCCCGGTCATAGACGAGGAGCTTCTCGGGGACATCCACCTGAGGGATAACTGGCTCACCCGGCTCTTCGTCCGGAGGCGCTGGCTCGAGATGCTCAGGGAAGGGGGCTCCCTGCACGCCCTGGTGGAGTTTCACGGCAGGCACAAGCTCCTCCTCATGGCCCACAGCCCCGAGCGCTGCCGGGAGCTGGGACGCCTGGTGGCCCGCGGCAAGGAGCACCTGAGGGAGGAGCTTCTTCGCCTTTATATCGACGCCCTCATGGACGCCTTGCACCAGTTGGCCACGCGGCGGAAGAACGTCAACGTCCTGTACCACGCCATGGGGTACTTCAAGAAGGACCTGAAACCGGATGAGAAGATGGAGCTTCTGGAGCTCATGAGCGCCTACCACCTGGGGAAGACCCCGCTTCTTTCCCCCCTCACCCTCATAAACCACTACGCCCGCACTTTCGGGGTGGAGTATCTTCAAAAACAGGTCTACCTGAACCCCGACCCCGCGGAGGCCGCCCTCCGCTTCGGCCCCTGACTGGCCAGCCAGTGGCCAGTCACTTTTCTAATCGGAGGGCGCGATGAGGCCCAGCTCCCGGAGCGCCTGCTTGACGGCCCCGAGGGGGAGGCCCACCACGTTGAGGAAATCCCCCTGGACGCCCTCGACCAGGGCCGCCCCCCTCTCCTGGATGCCGTAGGCCCCGGCCTTGTCCAGGGGCTCCCCGCTTCTGACGTATTCCTCGATGTCCTCCCCGGAGAGGGGCCTGAACCGGACCGTGCTTTCCACGGAGCGGACTATCTCCCTGCCCCCCGGGACCACCACGGCAAACCCCGTTATGACCGTGTGCGCCCTTCCCGAGAGGGCCCGGAGCATCCGGCGGGCCTCGCCGGGGTCTGCGGGCTTCCCCAGGACGGCGCCCTGCAGGACGACCAGGGTGTCGGCGGCCAGGACGGCCGCCTGCGGACGGCGGGCGGCCACCTCGCGGGCCTTGCCCCGGGCGATGTGCCGGGCCAGCTCCGCCGGGGGAAGCGGCAGGGAGAGGTCCTCGGCGTACCTGCTCTCAAGGACGGCGAAGGGAATGCCCGCCTCCTCCAGGATGCGCCTCCGGCGGGGAGAGGCCGAAGCAAGGA